>JAKATS010000156.1 GCA_021818645.1 Acidobacteriota bacterium
TCCGATCTCGGGCATTGGAAAGCGGGAATGAATCTGCCGGCGCGTCACTTCTGACCGCCGCGATGCAGGCGCATTGCCATGCATGCGCAGCTTGTCGGTCGGCGTATCGCGACTGGCAGACCAGCCGATCCTGGCTGCAGATGCTGGCCCCGAGCGCGGTACGCGATGAGAACGCGGAGGCTCTTTTCTGGCAGCGGTTGCAGTCTCGTCTGGGCCGGCCCCCGGAACCGGATTGGAAGGCCTGGCTGCAGGTTCCGGTGTACACCAGGGATCTGGTGATGGCTGCCGCGGCCTTGATGCTGCTGGCGGGAGTTTTTACCTATAATGCCCGGAACTGGCAAAATCCGAGCATGGGTGAAGCAATCGCGCTGGATGCGCCCCATGTGCATGCCCGCCATCCCTATCTGGATCATCAGCGCAAGCCGGAAGATGTCTTGCTGAGTGTGATGACGCGATGAAAGCCCGTAACGTTCTATATCTGGTGCTGATTTTCGCATGTGGCCTGCTGATCGGCGCCACAATCATGGACCTGGCCGAACACAGCTGGCTGCATGCGATTCCGCGCTCGGAAGTGGATATTCGCCAGCATCGCCGCATTGCCCGTGAAATGGCCCGGCGGCTGGATCTGAGCCCGCAGCAGCAGGCGGCCGTGGATCGGATATTGCGCCATACCGTACATGCCTATCTGCTGATCGAAAAGCAGGTTTCACCCCAGTTTGCTGCGGTACGTGCACGGGGACGGCGGCAGATCCGCGCCATTCTAACACCGGCGCAACGGACCAAATTCGACCGGATGGTTGCTCAGATTGACCAGCGTGAACCCTCGATCGAGCGATCACCGGCGATTCCACAGACCATTCCCATGCGGCAGGCAGGGAATGTAAGCCACTGAAAACCCGGGCAGGAGCAGTTTGTGGCGAATCCTGGCCCTGGTTAAATGTCCGATAATATGTATTATGTTAACTTTCGGGAACCGGAAAGGACATGCCGGTGCCCGAACAAATTCTTGACCCCGAATACGCGACCTGCCCGGTCCCTGATTATATCGAGTCGCTGAAACTGCTCAATGACCGCGCGTCGCAAACCGTAAACGGCCTGAACCACGGCCCTTCCATCCTCGACCTCGAGCTGGTTCGTTTTCTTCTGGAACCAGACATCCGGAAACAACCGAAGCTGATCAGCGTGGACAATCAGGGACGCAGGACGCATCCCTTATTCATCCGCTGGCTGGAACGCATGATCCTGCAGTATTTTCAGCGTTCGGTCAGCGCCCCTCCAACTGCACGCGAAATCACTGTGTTTCTTCATTGGAATTTAAATCGAATGGGCCTGGGCCATGACGATCTGCTCCAGGCCCACCTGGATAATGCAATAACGATTTTGAGTGATGACAACCGGCGGGATATAGATGTGGTCGCGCCGGCGGAGTCGGAGGTGACGCAATGAATCCCGTTCTCAACGGTTCCGCTTCCACCCAGACGCCGGCCGCGAGTTCCCTGCCGGCGGCCGCGCCGGTCCATGGCCAGGCCGGCCCCGCTCCGGACCTGGTGATGGTGCCGCTGGTCCAGATCCAATCCTCACTCTTTAACCCGCGCAAGCGGTTTGACGAAGCCGCGCTGCGGGAGCTGGCCGATTCGATCCTGGCCCAGGGCATCATCGAGCCCCTGGTCCTGCGCGAGATCTCGCGCGGCTGCTACGAGATCGTCGCCGGAGAGCGGCGTTTCCGCGCTCTTAAGCTGGCCGGCTGGACCGAAGCACCGGCGATCATCCGGCGCGACTTGGATAAACACGCTGCCGCCCGCATGATGGCGGTCGAGAACCTGCAGCGCGTGGACCTTACGCCGATCGAGGAAGCCCGGGCCTTCCAGGCCTGGATCGGCGCCGCCGGCCGCGCCGACGGCAAGCCCAACCCAGTGAAAGAGCTGGCCGCGTCGATCGGCAAATCGGATGACTATATCCGCGAGCGCATGTGGCTGCTCAAGCTCGACGATCGGGCCCAGCAGATGGTTGACGATGGCCGGGTCACGGTCAAAGCGGGCCTGTTGCTGGCCCGCATTAAAGACGAAAAAATGCGCACTGAGCTGCTCGAAAAAGCGGCGGAGGGCGAGCTCACCCCCAGCGAGGTCGGCAATTACATGCAGGACCACCTGGTGGACCTGACCCATGCTCCCTTCGCGCTCGATAAACCCATCGCATGGTTTCCGGTCTGCCAGGGCTGCCAGTACCGGAAGTATCGCTCCAGCAACATGCTGTTACCGGGCCTGGAAGGGAAAAAAGACCTGGGCGTCTGCATCAACACCACCTGCTACTTCGATAAGGCCCGCATTCACTTTGAGCAAAAAAGGTCCACGGTTATTACTTCATATGATGATGCCCGAAAAAAATATCCAATGCCTGGTTGTGTGATTGAGTGGAAAAATGGCTGCAAAGGCTGCGAAGAAAAGCTAGTTTACATAACCAGAGAAAATCCTGAGGGTGAATTCTATTGCGCGGACATCCGCGGGCACTGGCAATCGGGTGACGTGCGGCGTCAGGTCTCGCCCGAACAAAAGGCCAGCCTGAAAAAAGAGATGGAGAAACGGGCGCGCCGGCGTGAGCAGGACGTCGCCGCCAAAAAGGCCATCACGGAGTATCTGACAAAAAGCGTGCTCCAGGATGATCCCCGCGCGGCCGAGTTTCTGGCCGAGGCGATCGCTGGTCATGCACGCCAGGATTATTTATGCGACTGCGCGAGTGTACTGATGCTTAAAGAATCAGGGCGTAATCCTATCTCCGGAGCAACGCCTTTAGGACGTCGCCGCTTCGAGATATATTCCCAACAAGATGCGCGAATAGCTATAACCAATAGCCTCAAGCAGAATCCCGGCCTGGCGCTGAAAGCGGCGATCGCATATATCGTCGCCATGCGTTTTGTGAATTTCGATTATTCCGACAAGACGCCATCAGTTGAATATGCCAAAAAGCACGGCATTCGATTCGATGGACGGGATCTTGCCAGGTCCACTTCGCCGGCGCGGCCGGCGCCGGCAAAGCCGCGGGCGCCGAAGGCCGGCAAGCGCGGAGGTGGGAAATGATCACCATCCATTTGTTCTTTTTAGCCGCCGGTTTCTTTTTAATCTGGGCGGGATGTGAAGGTTGGGAATATATCTCGAAGCGGCGACGTCCTAAAGGCGTTGCTCCGGAGACCTGGAGCACCTTACAGGCTTTGGCTAGAACATACCGATTTCGTCCGATCTCTGGGTCAGATCTCACTGTCCATTACGATGACGGCCAATTGTATTGGGGCCTGCTGGTATCAAAACCAAAACCACTATGGAACTGTTTCACGGGCGAAGGCCAAGATCCCGACGCGGCCTGCTGCGACCTGATCAAAAAGATTATGCGGTATGACTGGAGCGCCTACGAGGCGGCCGCGGGGCGGCTGCGCGCGTTTCAGTCCGGAAGCGAGGTGAAGTCATGACGGCTCGAACGCGCCGCGGCTTTTTCGCTTCCCTATCGGAGCCCTGGTTCAGGCTTGTTTCCGGCGGGCACCGGGGGCCGAGCCGGACCAGGGTTCCGTCCAAAAAATGTTCCGTCCCAGGCTGCCCGGTCACCGCCGCAGTCGGGCTGGGCGGCCTGTGCTCCTGGTGCTATGTGGATCTCCAGCTCGAGCGCCAGGCACGGCCGGCAAAGCCCGAGATCGCGATCTGCGAGCTGTGCCCGCGCCCTGCGACCTACCGGCTCTGCCGGCTGCACTGGAAGATCCTGGCGTCCACCAACCGGCTGCGCCGGTGGAAGGGATTTCCGGAGATGACACTCGCGCAGTACATCGCCGATCCAGGCAATCGGCCGTCGCGGCGCTATTCGATGGCCGGCCATCGCAAGGAATTACAACTGCTGGAAATGCAGTCGGAACGGATGTAGCCAATGCAATCGCTGGCCCAAATTTTGGGACCGGTCAATGACCCGGAGGGCGCGTGGGAAAGATTGGGACAACAAAACCAGAAGATCCGGGAGCTGCGGGATTTTGCACGGGGGATCGCGCGGCTGCACCTGTCGCCGCTCGAGGCCAGGCAAGCCCTGCGCCTGGTCAGCGCCAAGATCGAAGAGCTGGCGCGAAACGCCATTGAATGACTCATGGTTCAGCCCGGGTGAAAGCCGCATATTACTTTCTCGGCCGAAGATTCGGCGACTTTGCCGCGCTGCTGTTCACTCCGGTGATCATCGCCGAGTTTATTTATGAGTGGATTTATTTTCTGATTTTCCCGGCGGAGTAACTTATGAAACATCTCGTGGATTGTGAACGAAATATTCCCATGATCATGGCTAACGAGGCCGAAGCGCGCGATCAAGACCATATAAGCCCAGCGCCTCGTCAGCGCCAAAATGGAAGATTTGGCGCATGGCGCCGATGGTTTATGAAGGACAAACCGGACACGATCACGCCTGACGATACAAAATATGCTTCATACCGCGGCGATATTATTTGTGTTTATGATTGGGTGTATTATTATAAGTTAGATCCGAGTTTATATAATGAAAAAGCCTTTTCTTATGGTCATATGTCAGGTGGAGCTGTTACAAACCTATATAGTGCAGGCTGCATGCCCTCTGATGCTAAATTTGTATTACAAAACATAGCTATTGTTGGCGCGTATCGTGATTCCGTAAATAAATACGTGTACGGCAGAACCGGAAAGTTGATGGTAAATAATAGATGCGTTCTGGATATACCTTTAGCCATTGCCGTGCAATGGCCGGTCAGAACATTGCGCGGCTCATATATGCCGCTTGCAAAGTTGTCAACAAGCCATGCCAGAGGTCATGAATTAAATCGCCCAATAATATTGCACGAATGTGAGCATGTGGAATTTGTAATTGATAGATATATAACAATTCCTGACCGTCATAAACTGGATAAACCACACGATCACCTTTTCGGTGATTTGTACTTATGCCTATACGGCAGTAATTACCGGGAAATTTGATTATGCAATATCTCATTGATTGCGGACAACACGTGCGCGTGAGCGCGGCCAACGAGGCCGACGCCTGGCGCCTGGCCGGCCTGGCCGCGGCGGCGCCGGCGCGCGCGATCGCGGCCCGAGCCTTCTGCTGGTGCGGCGAGCCCATCCCCGCCGGCGGCGAGGTCGTCTGCTCCGACTGCGGCCGCGTGCATTGCCTCGGCTGCTGCCGCATGAGCTGACAATATGAAGGTCCCTCACGCCATTTCGAAAAAGTACGGCATTCCCGAGGAACAGGGGAAATGCCGCGACGTGCCGCGCGTGTGGCTGAGTTATCAGGGACCGAAGAAGTTCCAGTTTGTTAGCACCATCACGGCCATGATCGTATCGGCCGCGCTGCCCGAAGAGGGCCAGAAGCGCTATTCCCGCGCCGTCACGCAGTCGGAGCTGGCGCAGATCTCGGGCCTGGGGTCCAGGTCCACCGTCACCCGGCGCCTGGTGCGATTCTATGACGCGGGCGACGGGCTGCGCGTGCTGTCCCGCCGGCGCCGTTTCGCCACAGCCAACGCCTACGCTTTCGGCGCGATCGGCCGATCGGCGGCCGAGACCGTGGAAAAGTACCACTCGCCGACGCCGGCCGAGCTGGCCAGCCATGCCGAGACAGGCGCCTTATGGTGCGCCGATCCCGAATACGGCGTCGCCGGCTTCAAGGGCGTGCCGCGCTGGATCTGGGACGCCCGGATCCCGATCAGCGATACCGCCCGCATGGTTTTGACTTACTACTGCATGTGCGGGCTGCTCGAGCGCGGCGAATGCCATCCCCGGCAGTCGGTGGTGGCCAGGGCCCTGGGCATCTCCGTCCGGACCGTATATGAGGCCAACCAGGCCCTGGCGGCCGAGGGCATCATCCGCGTCGCCCATCCCAAGCCGATCCGCCGGCAGGATGGCAGCCTGTGCCGCGGGCCGGCGCGGATCGTTTACCTGCCCATGCGCTCGCTCTCGGCCGAAGAGGCAGCGGCCGAAAAAGAACGCCTGGTCGAGGCGCAGAAGCGCCGCAGAGACCTCCAGTACTGGCAGCAGACCCAGCAGGCCCACCAGGAGCTGCTCGACGCCTGGACGGGCAAGGAACATAACCTGAACGCCTTCTGGAAAGAGCTGCGCAAGCGCCTGCTACTGGCCGGCATCCCCCGCCAGGCCATCAACGACCTCATCCCCCGCCCCTCAGACTGATTTCAACCCCAAGAATCGCCTGCCCCGCGGCAGGCCGGCGGGAGAAGTGTGCCCGCCGGCCTGTTTTTGTTTATTACCGTGAAATCAGCGTATTACGTCGAGTCACTGTGACTTGCGCCCTGAAATGTACCAAGATCGTTAATAGTCAAACAGTACAATTCTTTCGCTTTTCTTTCGCTTGCGTCAAATTTTCCGGCCGGTGACGCTCCGGAGCGCCCGGCGGCCGCGGAACGGGGGTTTTCCCGGTGTCCACGGTGCGGAATTTACCTGTACCTTGGTGCGAAAATCTCCGATTCACGGTGCGGAAAACTCCTGATGCAGGTGCCGATCCTGCCGATACCAGGATTCAGTGATGATTTATTTATCGAGATGATATTTCGGGATTGGACGGAAGCCGGCTGCGCCGGCTGAGAAGGAGGCGTCTCGCTGCGCTCGCCGCGGTCCCGAGAACGCATCGCTTGATTTGCCCGGGAAGGGCAAAAAGCAATTCGTTAGCCAAAGTGTCTAATTACCTTGTCAATCAGTCAAACCAGTCATTAAAATCGGAAACTCGCCTTCTAATCTAGTTGAGACCTTCCGCATGAGCCGCCAGCTCGAGTTATATTTTGCCGCCGGCCTGCCGCATCGCGCCGAACGCCTGCAGCGGGCCATCAACTCGTTCCAGGCCTGGACCGAGGAGTTGGCGCGGCGCCTGGAAGTTGACATGAAATTTTTCTGGATCCAAACGGCTTCGCTTCTGCCCGAACTGGGCGATGGGCGCGACGAGCTGGCCCGGGACATGCTCGAAACCCTGCACCTGGACTCGCATTCGCTCTGGGACGCGCTGCCACGGTGCAATCAGGCGCTGTTGCGCGCCGTGCCGGTGGACGGGGCCGCGGCGCCGGCGAGGATCCCGCCGGCGCGCGTGCAGCGCAAAAAAAATATAGGCCGATGCGTGTGAAACGAGCGATGTTTACGCCGGCATGGCCTCGGCCTTGGCTTCGGCCTGCATCTCCGTGATGAAATCGGCGATGAATTCGTCAAAGCCAGGATCGGCCGCGATCTCGGAAAGAATCGCATCCTCGCGCGCGAATGCCTTTAAGTCGCCGGCATTGCCGAAGGCCTGGGCGAAGAGGCCGATATAATCCGCGTAGCTTTCCTTCAGCACCAGGGCGACGGCATAGCCGGTGTGCTCTTTTTTGTAGAGCCGCACCAGCTGGCGCTTGATCGCGTCAAAATCGGGAAACCCTCCCGCCGGCATGGCTGCCTCGGCCGCGGGTTCCGGCTGCGCCGGTTCCACCGGCGGCATGACCTGAACGGGCGCCGGCGCCGCCGGCGGAGCCGTGACAGGGGCCGCGGGCCGCTGCGGCGCCCGGGCCGCGTACTGGCCGGCGCCGATCCGCGCCATCTGGATGGTGTGCTGGTCCCAACGCTCGAGGATCTTCGTGAATTCATTCAAAATCTGCGGTGCGTTCTGGGTGAGCAACACGCGCCAGTCGGCGGCGTCGCTCGCGGCGCCGGTCGCCGGCTTAAAGCCCAGGGTTTCCGCGACGACTTTGATTTCTTCAAGCTGCTGGGCCAGGCTCCTCGGCTTTTCCCGCTCGCCGCCCAGGTCGCGGATCAGCGAGATCGTTTCCCGCAGCCGGGTCAGCTCATCTTTCGGCGGTGCGGTGACCGGGTTGAGCTTGCGCGAGAGCTCAATCATGCGCTCGCTGGCGCTGATGATCTTGTCGGGATCCGTGTCTCTGCGCTCGCGCGCGTCCTGAAGTTCCCGGCGCAACTGGGCCAGCTCGAGCTCGATCGCCTGCGGCGTGGACGGCGCCGGCGTGGCCGCGGCCAGGTCGGGTTTCGGCGCCAGCAGCTGCTCGTCTTTATCGAGAATCGGGCCGCCTTCGATCTCGACCATTTCCTGGCGCAGGATGGTGCCCGACTTCATGTTTTTGAAAAATATCTCGAAGCGGCCGCCGCCGTAGTTCGTCTTGATCCATTCCTCATCCACCAGGAACTTAACCTTGGTCAGATATTTTTTTGCGTTGTTATCGGTTTTGCTGATGACGTTCGATCGCCGGTAGATGTAGCAGACGTGATCCGACCATTCGGCTTCCGGCAGTTTTTCCATGAGCTCGAAGACGCTCAGGCGCTTGCCGGGATCTTCAGCGGCTTCGCCAGGCGCGGCGGCGATCGCCGGCGGAGGCGGGGGCGGCGCCGGCGGTTCCGGCTGGGCCAGGGGTTGGGGTTGCGGATCGAGCTCGTCCGTTTCGAGGACGGCGGCGGGGGTTCTGCTGACGCGCGGCATAGTTCTCCTTTGCAAAAAAAATGCCCACCTCCAGCCCGAAGGGGCCGGGGTGGGCACCGGTGATTGTCTTTCAGCCGCTCAGCTCAGCTGGCGGCCAGGGCAAAATCGTGCATTTTTACAGTGACCGGAGTAGTATCCGGCAGGGCCACGTTGAAAAGCTCGTCGCCTCCAACAACGCCGCGCAGACGGCCACGCCGGTAACTGATGTCCAGGCGCGGTGATTTTTTTTCAAACCCTAACGGAAGGGAGCGGGTGGGCACTGAGATGCACTCAAAGACGAGCCAGCCCAATAGCTCACCGGTTTTCATGTGCCGATAGACCCCATATCCACCTGGATAATCCTGCACCCCTGCATCATCGCGCGGCCTGTCGAACTGGATCGAAAGAATCTCCGATTCACGATCTAAATGGATCCAAAGTTTTTCCATAGCACCTTCTCCCTCAACAGATCCGGCCCGTTCGCCTTGTATGCGGTTCCCAGCCGAAATTTTTCATCCTTGAGCAGATCCACGATCACCCGTATCGTCATGTCAGAAAACCGCCGGTAATACGCCAGCGCCGGCCGATAGGTTCCCGAGCGAAGGGAGATCCAATCAGGCTGCGCGATGGTTTTTATTACATCATTCAAACGTTCCCGCAGGTATCCATGATCACCGAGGACATGCACCCACTTGGCTTGCGTGATCAACACCAACCTGCCCTCGGGATCGGGGACAATAATGTCCGGCGGCGGGTTTCTTTTTCTGACCAGTCGTTTGGGAATCCCTGGCATCAGCCATCAATTTACTTATTTTATACCCGGCGGGCAAGGATAAAAGCGGGGCAGTAGTTAACAGTAGGTGCGAGTATGTCGGCTTCCGCCCCTGCCCTGCCCCAGTGATCTTACTGAAAAATATCCCTGACGGATTACTTTTTTTCTTGACAATGCGTCCGGGCCTTGGAAATCTGTAGCCGTGGCGGAAATGCCGGCTTGCCGGCAGCCCCGCCATGAAACCGACCCCCGGTGCCAAAAGGTTTTGTTACGACCGGGGGGTCTGTTTCCCTTTTGCTGCCGGGGCGGTTGACGCGGAAAGCAACCATGCCGCAACCGGCCACAGCCAGGCTTCTTTCGCTGCGCTCACCAGGCGCAGCACATCCGCCCGCATCCCGTCCCCTACGGTATCGCGTCGAATCGCTGCCCGCGCAGCCCGACGCAGCCACCGCTAAGACCGTCCGCTACATGAGCGCCCTGGCCTCCGGCAGCGAGGGCGCGCGCTCCCCCCGGATCCGCCAACTGGCTTTGACCGTCACCGCCCGCGTGCCCAACCGAGATTCCGCGGGCGAAATTTCCGCCCTGCATGGCTTCGTGAAGCAGGCGATCGCCTTCCGCGGCGAGCCTGGCGAGATCGTGCAGTCGCCAGAGACCACGGTCCGGCTGCGCGCCGGCGACTGCGACGACCATGCCACGCTGCTCGCCGCGCTGCTCCAGTCCATCGGCTACAAAACGCATTTTGTCACCGTGGCCGGCGACGCCTCGGCGCCGCGCGAGTTCTCGCACGTTTATCTCGAGGCGCAGAATCGCCAGACCGGCCAATGGATCCCGCTCGATACGACCGAGCCCAAAGCGCAGCCCGGATGGCAGCCGAAGCGCGTCTCGCGCCGCCGCACCTGGCTCGGAGGCCTGGGCCAATCGGCCGCGCCGGCGTATCCACTGACGCAGGGCCAGGCCTTCGCCTACGACCTGGCACAGACCTTCGGGCAGCCCCTGGTGCAGGCCGAATCGCAGCGGATTGCCTATCCGCAAGGCACGGCCCTTTTCGCAAATTCCACCGCGCTCGGCGTCAACCTCAGCTCGTGGTTCTGGATTGGACTCCTGGGCCTCGGCGCGGTCGCCGTCGCGCGATCCATGGGAGGGCGCCGATGAGCTTCGTCGCTAAAACGTTTCCTTTGCCCTTGCCATCCCGTTCCGCTCCTGCCATTCCGGCGCGGCAGTTGAGCGGGCTCGGGTGCCCAGCGGCCGCCAGTCCGCAGTCAGTACGCAGGCAATGTCCGCACCGTTGCCGGCGGAATAGACTGGGGTCGCTGGGAATCAACTGGGGCAGCCTGGTCACCGGCATCGCCACCGCGGCCGGCTCGGCCGAAGAGCTGGTGCAGGCCTTCAAGAAGCCGCCCAGCTTCGCGCCCCAGCAGCAAAGCCCGACGCAACCCCAACTGACGCCGGCGGCATACGTGCAGGCGCCGCAGCAGAATTCCCTGGTGTACCCCACGCAGTCCAGGAGCCTGATTTCGGGCGTGAGCAATACGACGCTCGCGATCGGCGCCGGCGTGGGCCTGTTGGGCCTGGTTCTGATCGCAAGGCCAAGCCGCTAATGTCCTACGTGTACTCCAAACCGCAAAATGCCTCGCCGGCCGCGCCGGTGCGCGGCTGCCGCGTGCGCATCCAGCGCCAGGCGCCGCAGAGCCTTGGCAGCATGGCGGCCCTGACCCACAATCCCGGCTATGGGCATGAAGGTCCCGGCGGGCAGTATGTGCGCCGGCGTCTGATTCGGCCGCCCTGGCCGCCGCGGCCGCCCCTCACTCCGCTACAAGCGCCGCCGCAGCCCACAGGTTCATTTCCGGTGCATCGCGTGTTCTATACGCCATATTCGCCGGTTGCCGGCCCTTTCCATGATTATCAACAGATCAATGACTGGATTCGCCAACATCAGGCCGCTCCAATGTCAATACCGGCGCAACCTCAGATTGTCGGCTGGGTCTGGCTGCAGCAGTTCACGCCAGGGCAGCCGATTGATTATGTTCCCGGCATGCAGATTCCGACTGGCGCCGGTGAGCCCAGGGCTTATAGCACCTGGCAGCCGGTCTATGACTCGACGAGTCTCGCCAACTACCAGAACGCGGGCTATACGGTCAGCGCCGGGGCCACGCGGCCGAATTATACGCCGCCGGGCGCGGGCATTTCCGCCACGCAGACCCAGGCGCCGGCCGCGGCGGCCGTGCCGGCGGCGAGCGCTCACGCTTCCACCGGCACGTCGTTATTGTCGTTTGTTTCCTCGATCCCCTGGTGGGGCTGGGGCGCGGCCGCGGTGGGCGGGTATTTTCTGCTGAAGGGAGGGGGGCGATGAACGAACGGCCTCCCATGCGGATCACGTTCACGGTGCCGCGGAATCTTCAGCACGCGGTCGAGGATACGACCCGGGAAGGCCTGCGGGTCGCCCATGGCATCGCCGAGGCGAGGGAGCATTTCGAGAAAGGACGGCAGGCGCTGACCGATCTGGCGCGTCTTGCCCGCGATCTCTTCCATGGAAAATAATCCCCAATCATGCGGCGGATCGTTTTTGCGCGTGAATGTTTCGCCCGCGGCCGAAGCCGGCATGCGCCGCGCGAACGAGATCATGCGCGAGCTGGGGCTGCCGGACAATCTTACGCCGGCCGTCGCCGTACAAAAGTCGGTGGATATGTATGGCGATCCCGCATTCGTGGAAAATGTTTTTCCCATGCTCTGCCGCGCCATCCTGCAACAGCAGGAACTGGCGCGAGCGGCCAAAGATGTGGCTCTGGTTCACGATGGGCCGCCACAGCTGGCCATGCAGCGGCCCGAGATGAACCGGCGCGGCCGGCGGTGCGAACGGAGGGTTGCGCAATGAGACACGCGAGCGAACTGCGAGCCCAGGCGGCCTTTGACGAGCTGAACCGCGTGATGGACAAGGAGCGGGAGCGCATCGCCAAAGACATGGGAATCGAGCTTTCGGCGCTGCTGGTGGTCGAGGCGAAGGAGAAAATCGAGGAAGGCGTTTTTAACTTCACCTACTCGCAGAAGTGCTTTCCCCTGGCCAGCCCGATCCAGATCCTCGGCCTGGCGAAATACGTGGAAAACGCGGTTGCGGCCGACATGCTGCAGATGCGGCTGATGGCCGCGCAACAGTCCCAGTCGAGGCTCCTGATCCCGAGATAATCATGCCGTTTGTTTATCCCAACTCGGCGCCCGTTCTGCCCGTCGCCCGGACCGGCTACAAGCCCGGGCCGCGGCCGCTGCGCACGCTGCAGGGGTTTGTCTATCCCAGCGCCGTGCCGGTGCTGCCGGCCGCGCGGGTGGCCTACCAGCCGGGATCTGGGCTGCGCACGCTTGCTGGCTGCGAATCCTGCTCGCGCCGGACACTTGCAGGCTGCGGATCCTGCGCTCGCCGGCGGCCGCAGCGCATGCCGCGGCGGCTGCAGGGGCTGAACCTATTCTCGCCGGCCAAAGACTTTTTTAACTTCGGCACGAGCTCGCCCTCGGCCTCCAGCTCGTCCTCGTCCGGATCCAGCTCGAGCAGCTCGCCCGACTCGGGGCTGACGCCCGACTTCGCCGCCGGGTTCAACTACTCGAATCCTGCCGCGGGCGGAAACCTTTTCAGCAGCATTGATACGGCGCTGCAGAAGATCAAGGCGGCGATGCCGGCGGGCAACAGCGCCACGTATGTCGCGAGCCCAAGCCTGCCTGTGGCTACGACACCGGCGCAAACACCGCCGGCCTCGAATCCCACGGCTTCCGCCAACAGTTTCTCGGCCTGGTGGAAAAAGCCCTCGCCGATTTATTCCAGTTGGACCAACGGCGACCTGGTGCTGGGCGCCGGC
>JAKATS010000348.1 GCA_021818645.1 Acidobacteriota bacterium
CGAGCTGGCCCATTGATCTTCATTTAAAAGGCATGGAAAAGCTGGGCGCGCAACTGCGCCAGGAACACGGTTATATATATGCCGAAGCCAGGCGGTTGCGTGGGGCTGAATATGTGTTTGACCGTATTACCGTCACCGGCACGGAAGATGTTCTCATGGCCGCGGTGTTGGCGGATGGTGAAACCGTGCTGGAAAACTGCGCGCGCGAGCCGGAAGTGGTGGATTTGGCCGTGCTGCTGACTGCCATGGGAGCACGCATTGAAGGCGCCGGCACAGGCACCATCCGGATTCAGGGTGTGAACCGGCTGCATGGCGCCGAACATCGCATTATGCCCGACCGGATAGAAGCCGGCACCTATCTGATGGCGGGTTTCATCACCGGCGGAAGTTTGCGATTGACCGGGCTGGAGCCGGCGCATCTGCAGGCTTTGCTTGACCGCCTGCGGGAATGCGGCGCGGCCCTGGAAATCGGCCCTGATTGGCTGGCAACCATGCCCGGGCCTCGCTTGCGCGGTGTGGATATCACGACCGCCGAACACCCCGGCTTTGCCACCGATCTGCAGGCCCAGTTTATGGCGCTGATGACGCAGGCCGACGGCGCATCCGTCATCACCGAAACCATTTTTGAAAATCGCTTCATGCATGCGCAGGAACTCAACCGCATGGGCGCCAGCATTAAAATCGAGGGCAATCGGGCGGTGGTGCGCGGGCCGGCGGCGCTCAATGGCGCCGCGGTGCAGGCCAGCGATCTGCGTGCCAGCGCTTCGCTGGTGCTGGCCGCCCTGGCCGCCGAAGGCGAAACCATTATTGACCGCATTTACCACATTGATCGCGGCTATGAACGCATTGAAGAAAAATTGCGCAGCGCCGGCGCGGCCATTCGCCGCATCGGTAATTTGATCAAGACCAATTAAATCAGAATCGCGCCAGCCTATGTGTTTTTTGCCTCCGGCGCCGATTCTTCCCATATCACCGGCGAAGTCCTGACACTCCTGGGCGGCGAAACTGCCGCCGCATAGAGTCAGAGCTTCAATCCTAAGCGGGTGACGGCACACACTCCAATCATGATTCGCGCTCCGGCGCTATATTTAAAAGCATGCACAGGCGAATATTCCGGCCGCCGGCCGGGCTGATTCTGTTGACCATTCTGTCCGCCGGCATGAACGCGCGGACCAACCCAGCGCCCGTGGTCGCGGGGCCGGTAGTCGTGTTGCGTTTGCACGGCATCATTGAGCCGGTCACGGTGGAATATTTTCGCCATGGTTTGGCGTATGCTCGCCGGCACCATGCGGCCGCCATCGTCCTGGAACTCAACACTCCCGGCGGACTTGAGCATTCCATGCGGCAGATTATTGAGGGCATTTTCGCCTCGCCCATGCCAGTGATTGGATTTGTCGGCCCCAGCGGCGCGCGTGCCGCCTCGGCGGGTTTTTATATTCTGGAAAGCTGTGATCTGGCAGCCATGGCACCGGGCACCAACACCGGCGCTTCCCACCCGGTGGTATTGGGCGGACCGCAGCCCAAAGGCATTGAGGCGCAAAAAATCCAGAATGACGCCGCGGCGTACATGCGCGCCATCGCTTCCCGGCGGGGGCGCAACGTGCAACTGGCCGTCTCGGCGGTGATCAAAAGCGCGTCATTTACCGATCAGGAGGCGCTCCAGGGCCATTTGATTAATCTGATTGCGGCGAATCGCACCGATTTACTGAACAAAATCCGCGGCCTGACCCTGGATCGGCTCAATGGCGCCGCCGTGCGGGTACGGCCAGGCCGGGTTCTGATCTGGCACCGAAGCTGGCGGGAAAAAGCGCTGGGTCTCGATCCCGGCTGGGCATTTTTGCTGCTCATTGCCGGCGCGGGCTGCCTGTTTATCGAATTTACTCACCCCGGGGTGGTGGTTCCGGGCGTATGCGGCATATTGCTGATCACCTGGGCGGTGTTCCAATTGTCAATTTTTCCCATCTCCTGGGCTGCCGCCGCCTGGATGATTCTGGGGCTGGCAATGTTTGCCGTGGAAGCAAAATTTCCCGCACATGGCATCTGGGCCATCGGCGGCATCATCGCGCTGACTCTCGGGGCCGTATTTCTGATTTCAACCCCCATCCCCGCCATGCGGATCGGCTGGGCGGAAGCCGGAGGGCTGGCGGCGGGACTTGGCCTTGTCATGGTCGGTGTATTACGGGCGGTATTGCGTGCCCG
The DNA here is from genome assembly GCA_021818645.1 of Acidobacteriota bacterium. GTDB lineage: Bacteria > Acidobacteriota > Terriglobia > Terriglobales > SCQP01 > JAKAZV01. The sequence continues at coordinate 2,200 of JAKATS010000348.1, forward strand.
CCATGCCAAACGCCTGAGTGGAGTCGAAGCCATGGCGGGCATGCTCGGGATTGCGCGTACGGACCTGACGCCTCAGGGCACGGTGACCGTGGCCGGTGAAAACTGGCAAGCTCTCGCTCGCCACCCGGTTGCTGCCGGCGCCCGCGTACGGATTTGCGCGGTACGAGGACTCCAGTTGGACGTAGAGCCACTGAGCGGAACCATGAATGCGGAAACTTTCTCCCAGACCGCTGCTCACGAACCGCCAAAGGAGTAAAATCAAAGGGAAACCTGAACGGGCATGTGTAAGCGGCCCCGCCATCTGGCGCCAGGCTCCGGAACGAGGTGAAACGTGGGTCTGCTCATCAT
>JAKATS010000002.1 GCA_021818645.1 Acidobacteriota bacterium
TACGATATTGGTGGTTTCAAAGGAGTTTTCAATATCCACACCCAGGTCGCGCTTGGGCAGATCTTTAATATGCCCAAGCGAGGCCAGCACGTCGTAGCCGGGGCCAAGATATTTGGTGATCGTCTTCGCCTTCGACGGCGATTCAACAATGACTATGGATTTTGCCATGGAGCTTTAATCTGAATGCAAGTCAGCCGGCGGCGCTGAACCGCTTCCTTTATCGGAGCGTATCACAAGCCTTTCGCCCGGCCGGCTGGCCACAACCCTCCATCGGATGGCCAAACCGGGCAAAACGATTCAAACCGGGCGCGGGCTTGCGCTGCCGTCCTGAAGCTAAATCTGTTCTAAATTATTGAATTTTCACATAATTCTGCCCGGGGAGCTGTTTCACCCAGCCGCCTATTTCCAAATCCAGTAACAGTGCCAGCAGCTCGGGTACCGGGATCGGATCGCTCAGGCTGGCCTGCAGTTCGTCGAGCTGAATCGCGGCGTCAAACCGCAGCCGGTCGAGAATAGCACGGCCGGAAAGGCTCAACTGCGTGGCCGTGCCGTCCTGCACCGGGATGTTGGAAGTAGGGGAGGGTTCCGTCAGCAGCGGCCGGACCCAGGAGGGAAGATCTTCCACCAGATCCACGGCTTCACGAACCAGCCGCGCGCCATCCCGCAGCAGGGAATTGGGCAGCCAGCTCTTTTTTTCTGTAACCAGCCCGGGTACGGCATAAACCTCGCGGTTCTGCTCCAGGGCGAGCCGGCTGGTGATACGGGAACCGCTGAATTCCCCGCCTTCGATCACCAGCACTCCCAGGCTCAATCCGCTGATAATGCGATTGCGCAGGGGAAAATTCTGGGGTGTGGCCGGGGTGCCCAGGGCAAACTCCGAGATTAGCGCTCCGTTTTGAGCCAGAATTTTTTCTGCTAGTTGGGTGTTTTCGCGCGGATAAATTTTATCCACTCCGGTGCCGAATACAGCTATCGCCGTGCCTTGGCCATCCAGGCAGCCTTCATGGCCGATGGCGTCAATGCCCCGGGCCAGGCCGCTGATAATCGCCAGGCCATGGCGCGCCAGGTCGCGGCCCAGCCGTTCGGCCATCAATTTGCCATAGGGAGTAGGTCGGCGGGTGCCAACCACGGCAATGCCGGGTCGGCTTAAAGCCGCCAGCGGCCCGCGCACATAAAGCAAAAAGGGAGCGTCGGGAATCTGTCGTAGCAATTCGGGGTATTCCGGCTGTGTGCGCAGTAGAATCGCTGCGTTTGCGGCCCTGGCCTTGGCCAGCTCGCGTTCGCCTTCTTCCCGCGCGCGGCCCTGATGCAGATGCTGGGCTGCGGCGGGTGCGATCTGGCAGTGCTCCAGTTCGGTGAGCGATGCGGAGTAAATGGCTTCGATTCGGCTGAAATATTCCATTAATCGTTCAATGCCGCGCGGGCCCAGGCCGGGCGTCAGCGTCAATCCCAGCCATAAGGCTTGAATTTCATCGGTGGAATTGAGTTCTGTCATATACTTGCCGGTTCCAGGAATCCGGGGACTGGCTGGACACCGCCGGTCCCGATGGGGTGAGACTATGGGTGCGGTGCCAGGTTGTCAATTCCCCTATTGGGGGAGGGGTAACATTCTGTGAAATCTCAGGCTGAATCTGCTGCTTGAAAAAATGAAATCCTGATGTTTATGAAGCGAGGCTGGCTGATCTGGAACCCGCGCGCGGGCGGCGGCAAGCGCCGCCGGAAAAAGCAAGTCGAGCAGGCGGCCCAGGTCCTCGCCGCCCATGGTTGGCAATTGGAATTGCAGTCCACCCCCGGCCGGCATGATGCCGCTGCGTTGGCGCGGCAAGCCGCCGATCAGAAGCTTGAAGGTTTATGGATCTGCGGCGGTGACGGGACGCTGGCCCAGGTGGCCGGCGCGTTGGTGGAATTTGGGGAAAATGCCCCCGCCATCGGAATTCTTTCAGGCGGCACCGCGAATGTTCTGGCGCGGCAATGGAATTTGCCGCTCGATCCGGTGGGTGCGGCGAAACGTCTGGCGCTGGGGCGTCCGGTCATGCTGCCCTTGGGGCGAGCGCGCCGCCAGGGCGCGCTGGGGCTGACGATTACGGACTATTTTGTGGCCCTGGCCAGCGCCGGCTACGACGGCTGGGTCGTGCATGCGGTCGAGCGCAGCCGCTTCAAGCGCTGGGGACGGCGTGGGTATGCGTGGATGGCCATGCTGGGTCTGGGCCGCTACCGTTTCGCGGTGATGCAGGCGAACTGGCAGGATGCTTATCAGCAGCCCGGATCGGCGCCGGTGCTGGATGCGATCTTTGCCCTCACCGATCACTATGCCGGCGGCTTTCCCTTTGGCTGGGACCGTCCCTATGGCGAACCGGCCATCTGGCTGCTCCATGACCGCGGCGCGCGCCGCCGCTGGCTCTCGATCAATCCCACTCATAAGATTCATGCTCCCTCCACTCAATGGGCGCAGTGGGTGAGAGCCGGAGTTCTGGAGTTGGCGGGTGAGCCGGCCCCGCTCGAGCTGGATGGCGAACCCAAAGGCTTTACCCCGGTGATCTTC
>JAKATS010000113.1 GCA_021818645.1 Acidobacteriota bacterium
CTATGAGGCGCCGGCCGATGCGGAAATCACGCTGCAAACCGAAGCGGCCAGCCCGGGCGAATGCGCCCAGGTCATTTTGGATTATCTGAATTCGCACGGATATCTGGCGGCAAGTGCCTCATAAATGCCCTTCGACATCGCCGGTCAGGCCTTAAATGGCATTATGATCCTGCAACCCCGCTTGTTTGAAGATGAGCGGGGTTGTTTTTTTGAAGCGTACCAGGCCAGCTCCTTGCGAGCCTCGACCATGGCTGGGCCGATGACGCAGGAAAATCATTCCCGCTCGCGGCGCGGAGTGGTGCGAGGATTGCATTTCCAATGGCAGCCGCCCATAGCCAAGCTCATGCGGGTCACCCTGGGCCGGGCCTTTTTAGTGGCTGTGGATATCCGCCTCGGGTCGCCTACTTTGGGCCAATGGCATGGCATCGAAGTTTCCGCCGAAAATCACCTGCAGGCCTTTGCCCCGGCGGGTTTTGCCCGGGGTTTTTGCGCGCTTTCAGACTGGGCGGAAGTGCAATATCTCTGCACCGCGGAATATAATCCGGCGGGAGAATCCGGCATTCGCTGGAATGATCCGGAGATTGGAATTCAGTGGCCTGATCTTGGGCGGCAGCCCATCCTTTCCGTCAAAGACGCCGAGGCGCAAACCCTCCGTCAATGGCTAGCCCGGCCGGAAGCGGAAACCTTCCGCTATACTGCCGTCTCTGGTGTGACTCCATGAGCCGCGGAGTTCCCGTTCTCAATCTGCAGGCGCAGTACACAGGGCTGCGTGAGGCGATTCATGCCGCCGCCGAACGCGTATTCGCGCGGCAGGAATTCATTCTCGGCGAAGAAGTCGAAGCCCTGGAAGAGGCATTGGCAAAGTGGCTGAAAATTTCCCACGTCATTGCCTGCGCTTCCGGCACCGATGCCTTGCGGCTGGCGCTGATGGCGCTCGATATCGGGCCGGGCGATGAAGTCATCACCACGCCGTTTTCATTTTTTGCCACCGCCAGCGCGATAGCGCTCTCAGGCGCGCGGCCGGTCTTCGCCGATATTGAAGCCGCCAGCTTCAATCTGAACCCCGCGGAGATGGAAGCCCGGATCGGTCCGCGTACCCGGGCGATAATGCCGGTCCATCTCTATGGCCGGCCGGCGTCCATGGGCGCCATCCGCGCCATTGCGGAGCGGCATCATTTGCCGGTCATCGAAGATGCGGCCCAGGCCATCGGCGCCACTTATGGCGGCCAGTACGCCGGCACGCTGGGCACACTGGGCTGTTTCAGTTTTTATCCCACCAAAAACCTGGGCGGCGCCGGCGATGGCGGCATGGTTACGACCGGCGATTCCGCCTTGGCGGCGCGGCTGCGGCGGCTGCGCGCGCACGGCGCGATCCAGCCCTATATCCATGCCGAGTTAGGCTTGAACAGCCGGCTGGATGCGCTGCAGGCCGCGGTGCTGCGTGCCAAACTGCCGCATCTGCAAAGTTGGAACGCCGACCGCCGGGATAAAGCCGCCGCATATTCCGAATTATTCCTGGCCGCGGGTTTAACCGGACATGTGGCACTGCCCGGAGAACCGGCAGACGGGGTTCATGCCTGGCATCAGTATGTGATTCGCTTGCCGCGAAGAGACGCCGCCCGGCAATTTCTCGCCGCGCGCGGCATTCAGACGCAGGTCTATTATCCAATGCCGCTGCATCTGCAGCCCGCGCTGGCCTATCTGGGACATCAGGCGGGCGAATTTCCTGAATCTGAGCGGGCAAGCCGTGAAGTGCTGGCCTTGCCTCTGTATCCGGAATTACCCCGCGAGCATCAGCTTCAGGTCGTTCAGGCAATCTCTGATTTCGTGAGGGTGGCATGAAGGGCGTCATACTCGCCGGCGGACTGGGCTCGCGCCTGTACCCGCTGACCAAAATCACCAACAAGCATCTTTTGCCGGTCTATGACCGGCCCATGATTTACTATCCCTTGCAGATGCTGGCCGAAGCCGGTATCCGGGATATTTTAATCGTCACCGGCGGCAACAGCGCCGGAGATTTCTTGCGGCTTTTGGAAAACGGAGAAGAAATCGGCTGTTCCATTCGTTACGCTTACCAGCGCGGCGAGGGCGGCATTGCCGACGCCCTGCGTTTGGCCCGCGATTTCGCCGAAAATGATCGCATTTGCGTGGTGCTGGGAGATAATCTGTTTGAAAATTCCCTCGCCGCGCATTGCCGCGCATTCGAGCGGCAGCCGTGCGGCGCGCGCTTGTTATTAAAGGAAGTGCCCGATCCGGAGCGCTTTGGCGTGGCCGAAATCCGCGGCGGCCGCATCGTGAATATCGTGGAAAAGCCGGCGCGGCCCGTCTCCCGGCTGGCGGTGACCGGGGTATATTTCTACGATGAATCCGTCTTTGAAAAAATTGCCCGCTGTCAGCCCTCGCATCGCAACGAGCTGGAAATTACCGATGTGAATAATTTATTTCTGGCGGAAAACAGTTTGGAATATTCGATCCTGGAGGGATGGTGGACCGACGCCGGCACCTTTGATTCCCTGCTCCGGGCGCAGTTATTAGTGGCCCG
>JAKATS010000218.1 GCA_021818645.1 Acidobacteriota bacterium
ATCTCTGCCCCTTCAGCGCGCTTTACCAGGCCGGCGAAATCCGCGCCTGGCTGGAGGCGCAGGCATGATTCCCACCCTGGAATGGACGCAAGAAGGCGTCCGGCTGCTGGATCAGCGCCTTTTGCCCGCCCGCACCGAATACCTGCTCTGCCGCGATGTGCCCGAGGTCGCCGCCGGCATCCGCGACATGGTGGTGCGGGGCGCGCCGGCCATCGGCGTGACCGCCGCCATGGGCGTGGCGCTGGGGGTGAAGCAGTCGCGCGCGGCCGATCTGCCGGCCATGCAGCGCGAACTGGATGCGATCTGTTCCACCCTGCAGGCCACCCGCCCCACCGCCGTCAATCTGGCCTGGGCCCTCGATCGCATGCGCGCCTGTTTTCAGAGCGCCGGCCGGGAGCCGTTTGACCGCGGCCGCATCGCCGCCCGGCTGGAGCAGGAAGCGCTGGCGGTGTATGCCGAAGATATCGCCATCAATCAGGCCATCGGCCGCCATGGGGCGGTGCTGATGCCCGAACAGGGCCGCGTGCTTACCCACTGCAACGCCGGCGCGCTGGCGACCGCCGGCTACGGTACCGCGCTGGGCGTGATCCGCGCGGCGGTGGCGCAGGGGAAAAAGCTGGAAATTTTTGCCGACGAAACGCGTCCCTATCTGCAGGGCGCCCGGCTCACCGTCTGGGAACTGCTGCAGGATGGCATTCCCGCGCGCCTGATCACCGACAGCATGGCGGGGCATTTTCTGCATCATGGCGGCATTCGCGCCGTGGTCGTCGGCGCCGACCGGATTGCCGCCAACGGCGATGTGGCCAATAAGATCGGCACTTACTCGGTTGCGGTGCTGGCGCGGGAAAATCAGGTGCCGTTTTATGTGGCGGCGCCGGTTTCCACCCTCGATCTCAGCCTGGCGAGCGGGGAACAGATTCCCATCGAAGAGCGTTCGCCCGAGGAAGTCACGCACTTTCAGGGCGCGCCGGTGGCGCCGGCGGGCGTGCCGGCGGCCAATCCGGCCTTTGACGTGACCCCCAGCCGCTATGTCACCGCGATCATTACCGAGCACGGCGTGGCGCGCGCGCCGTTTGAACCGGCCCTGAAAGCGCTGGCCGGCAAGAGCCGGAGCGCGGGCCGGGCGGTCCGGTTCCGGGACTGTTGATTCCAGCACAGCCCGGCGGGGACAGCCTTGTTACATTGATTTAGAACAGGTTCATCGGAACGCGCCATGAAACAACCGGCACTGCTGCTTTTAATTTTCGCCATTGTGCTTGCGCTGGTAGTGGTCTTCACCGATCGGCATCCGGAAAGCAACTCGACCGCCAGTTCGCGCGCGGTGGCGCCGGGAGTCGAGGCGCCGACCTCGCTGGGCTCGCAACTGGTGGTCAGCGACTGCAGCGGATGTCATTCCCTGGCCACGCTGTCCAACCATCCCCAGACGCGCGCGCAGTGGGAGCAGACGGTGGCGCAGATGGAGCAGATCGGGGCGCAGGTCAATCCCCAGGATGAATCCGTGTTGATTGATTATCTGGCCCGCCGCTTCGGCCCTTCGCAGCCTTAAAATCCGGGGTGTTAAGCTGTTCCATGGAAAATTCCAATCGCGGTGGTGCTGCATTTTTATGTTGCCCACTGTGATGCCGTATCTAAAAAAGCGTTAGCCTCAGGCGCCCAATCTCTGCGCGAACCCGCGGATCAGTCTCATGGGGATCGCATGGCCGGGGTCAAAGACCCATTTGGCTATGTCTGGTATATTGCCTCACATTTAAAAAAGTAAATCGCTTACGCGCCAACGGCCGTAGATGCTGGCCGCTGTTCCGCCTGGCGGGCCTGCCGGACAAAAATTCCCAGGCCGAGCAGAATGGCGAACAGGCTGGTCAACTGCGCCGCCGTCAGCGTGTTATGAAACAGCAGCGCCTGGGGCGAGTAGTAGCGCAGAAAATCAATGCAGAAGCGCCAGATGCCGTAGAGCACCAGATACACCGCGGTCAACTGGCCGGTAAACTTGCGGCGGCTGGCCAGGCGCCACAGAATGATGAACAGCACCACTTCCGCCGCCGAGCCCAGGAGTTCCGTGGGCTGCAGCGGTATGCCCAGCGGCACCCCCACGGTTTGATGGGCATATTGGCTGGTAAAAGTAATGCCCCAGGGCAGGGAAGTGGGTTTGCCCCAGCAGCAGCCGGCGGAAAAACAGCCCAGCCGGCCGATGGCATGGCCCACCGCCACGCCCGGCACCACCGCATCGCCGACCGCCAGCCAGCTCAGCTTCTGCCGCCGCACATAGAAGACCGAAACCAGCAGCGCCACCACCAGCCCGCCATAAAAAATGCCGGCCGATTCCAGCAGGCTCAGGCTCAGCAACTGCCCGGGATGGTGCAGATAAAATCGCCAGTCCTGCAGGATCAGAAACAGCTTGGCGCCCACAATGGCGCCAATCGCCAGGTAAACCGAGAGGTTGAAGATCTGATCGGGGTTCAGCCCGAAGCGGCGGGCAAAGCGCTGGGCGGTGTAGATGCCGGCGAGAAAGCCG
>JAKATS010000201.1 GCA_021818645.1 Acidobacteriota bacterium
GGGCATAGGTAGAAAGCAGGTATTGCTGTTCCCGTTGCCGCACTTGCTCGAGAGTGTTCATGGTGATTTCCGGCATAGGAGATTTTCGCATGTTCAGGCCGGAGTATTATCAGGGAATGAAACAGCGTGCGGCGAAGATTAATATCCCAGGCGCGGGTTGACGGCATAGAGCAATGGTTCACCTGACAACCAGCGGCGCAGATTTTCTTCAAATATATCCAGTTCGCGGATCCAGACTCCGTGTGTAGCGGAGCCGAGATGGGGTGAGATCAGGACCTGTTTCATGCTCCAAAGCGGCGAGTCTGAAGGCAGGGGTTCGGCGGCGAACACATCCAGACCGGCTGCGGCGATTTGCCCGTGAGCCAGCGCCTGGATGATCGCGGATTCATCCAGCAGCGCTCCGCGGCTCACGTTGATTACGATCGCATCCGGCCGCATAGCGGCAAATTCACGCGCGCCCAGAACCGGTGTTGACCCACTTACCGGCATGGCCAGCACCACCCAGTGGGCACGCGGCAGCAGCGACAAAATATCCTCCGGGGCAAAAACTTCATCCGCTGTGGCGGTACCCTGGCTGGGATGGCGGCGAATTCCGATGACCACCGCGCCCAGAGCCCTTAAATGGCGCGCCAGGGCACTTCCGATTTCCCCCAGGCCCAGCAGCAGAACAGTCGAGCCACGGATTTCCCGCAGGCTTTCCGGCGTCTGCCACATTTCCCGCACCGCCCATTTTTTTTGCGCCTGAAAATCACGGGTACGGTGCAGGCCGCGCGCCAGGGCCAGCATCATGGCCAAAGCATGTTCAGCCACCACCGGGCCGTGCACTGCGCGGGCATTGGTAATGGGTATGCCGCTGGTAATCAATGCCGGCACAAGCAGGTTTTGCACTCCGGCCGCGGGAGAGTGGATCCAACGCAGGCAGCGGGCGCCAGCAAACGCTGCTTCGGTCATACGCCAGCCGAAATAAATTTCGGCGTCGCGCAAAGCTGTTTCCAGATTGTCCCAGTTATCCAGAACCTGAATGTCCAGCCGGGGAAAATGTTGTCGCAGACGTTCGCTGGCGCCCGCGGGCCAGTCCCAGGCGGGGTCGGATTGGCGGACTGCGATCAGCAATTTCATGTTTCGCGCACGCTGGGAAGGGACATTGATTTGTGAATTTGCTCCAGCAGGGCATGCCGGTCCAATTTACCGGTGTAAATCGCCATACCAAGCACGCTATTGCAGTTCATGGATTCCAAGGCTTCAATTTCCATCATGCTGGAAATACCGCCCGCGATCGTGAGCCGATGAGCGGTGCAGGCTCGAAGTCCCCGGATGCGTTCCAGGGGAATGCCTTGCATGAGCCCTTCCGTATCCACATGGGTATACAAAAACTCATCCCCATAAGGCTCCAGTGCTGCGATCGCCTGTTCCGGTGTAATGGGCAGCAGCTTGCGCCAGCCATGAATAGCTATCTGATTCTGACGGGCGTCAATGCCCAGAATCAGGTGTTCGCGGCCCAGTACCTGCATTTGCTCCAACCAAGCGAAATTCGGGCTTTCCTGCTGGAAGATGGCGCTGGATAAAATCACTTGCTGCGCGCCGGACTCGAGTACTTCGCGGGCCCGTTCCAGAGTGCGGATTCCGCCGCCTACGCGGACTCGATGTCCGGCCCGGCAGCATTTTTCCACCAGCTTCCGGTTGTGACCCTCATTTTTTGCCGCGTCCAAATCAATGATCTGCAGCACGGGAAAGTCACGAAACTCATCGAGAATTTCGTCCAGATCACGCCGCAATGCCAGTTGCTCACCCTGGACCAACTGCACGACTGCACCGACGGCAAAGTCTATGGCGGGAATGATCATGTCAGTCCATCGAATATACCAATTTCAGAGCACCGACCGGAAGCGATGGTGCTACATTGAATCTATGCCCATTTATGAATTCGATTGCCAGGATTGCGGCCGCCGTTTTGAACGGCTGAGCTGGAAATACGCGGAGCCGGGCGATGCTCCGATTACCTGCGCCTGCGGCGGTCAACATGTGCAGAGAGTGGAATATTCCCGTTCCGCCGTGCAGACCAGCGCGGCCAGTGCAACAGATGCATGTGCCGGCATGCCGGATTCCGGCTGCTGTAACCCCGCCGGAATGTGTTGCCGGGACTGACGGCCTATGGTGATGCGGCGCTCTTTGAGGACGGCACATTTTTAAGGAAAGTAAAGTAATGCCTGCGACCCAACCCCGGACCGAACTCAATTTTTATCAGACCTTTTCGTACGGATCGTACGTGAAAACCGCAATGGATGCTCACTTCGGACCTGATCAAACACCCAAAGCCAGCGGCCGGACCCGCGCCGCCATGGAAAAAGTCCCACGCTGGAAAATCGGCGATTCGGCTCCATTCTCAAATTCCCGCTAATCGGCGGCAATCATTTGGGATCTATTTATCGTCTAAACGCATATGGAGGTGATATGAAAAAATGGATTATTCCGGCAGGCGTGGTGGTGGGAGTCGCCATCTTCCTTTGCACGGACAAGGGAAAATCAGTGAGTTCCCATATGCACGAAAGTTACGACGGCTGGTCTTCCAAGCTGCTGCGTTTTACGGAACGCTTACAGGATAATCTGGAAAACCTGCAAACCGGCCTGCAAACCTTCCAGCGCACGCTCCGCGACACCATTGCTTCGTAAATTTCTGTATTTATTCTGAAACGTAATCCAGTACGGGCCGTCTTTCCTGAAGGAGCGCAATTCTGTACAGGAGAGAACGGTTCACGTGCGTACAGTATCCATTCACTCTTCAGCTTCTCATAACTTCACGCTGGATTCTGTTTTGCAGGGTTTACCGCCAGGTCAGGAACATATCTGGCCACGGGGCGACATGATTTACCGCCAGGATGCGAAACCGGATTGCGTTTACCGGATTCGTTCGGGCCGGGTCAAGCTGAGCCGGGTCTGCCAGGATGGGCGGGAAACAGTTCTGGAAATTCTTAAGCCCGGCGAAATTCTGGGTGAAGTGGCAGTTTTGGACGATTCGTTAAGGCCCGCGCAGGCGCAAGCCCTTGATCTGGTGATTACCGACGCCTGGCCGGTTTCATTATGGCGGCAGCATCTGGATGCCGATTCCCGCCTGGGCATCTGGCTGGCGAAACGTCTGAATGTCCGGCTGCGCCAGGCTCAGGACCGCATCGAAAGCCTGGCATACGACTCCATTCCCCGCCGGCTGGCGCGCACCATGCTGGAAAATGGCGAACGTTTTGGCACGCAACTGGAGGACGGGCGTTTGCGTCTGGCGCCGCTCACCCATGAGGCGCTGGCCCAGCAGGTTGCGACCTCGCGCGAAATCATCACCCACTATATGAATCAATTCCGCCAGCAGGGCATGCTGGAATATTCCCGCAAATGGATTGATTTGCAGCCGGAAAAATTACAGCAACTGCTGCAATAATGGCCTGGCAGGTCCGCCGTTTCCGGTTTTAACCGGCTTCGATCAGGCCGTAACTGCGCTGCCAATGGGAGCGCATATAGGCAATCATGCTGCGGCGCTCGGCGGCATCAGCCTGTTTCCACCAGGCACGAGCCTCTGCACGCGCCAGTTCTATAAATTTCTGGTCCCGAATGGGCTGAGCGATGCGAAAAGCGGGCAATCCACTCTGCCGGGTGCCAAAAAATTCACCCGGCCCGCGCATTTTCAAATCCAATTCCGCGAGTGCGAACCCGTCATCATGATTTTGCACGGCTTCCAACCGGGCTTGAGCGCTGGGATTGAGATCGGGTGAGGACCGTAAAAGGCAAACTGCGGCTTCTCCCGCTCGCGGGCTGATGCCGCGGGGCTGCGGCCGGCCAATACGTCCGCGCAACTGATGTAGTTGCGCCATGCCAAACCGCTCCGCTTGCTGAATGACCATCAAGGTGGCGTTGGGTACATCCACTCCGACTTCAATCACGGTGGTGGAGACCAATATCTGGATTTCGCCTGCCTGGAACCGCTGCATTACGCTGGATTTTTCACTGATCTCCTGACGGCCATGCAAAAGTCCAATGCTGCATTCCGGCAGGGCATCGCGCAGGGATTTTTCCATTTCCAGAGCAGGGGACAGAGCAGAATTTTCCGATTCTTCAATGACCGGACAGACCACATAAGCCTGGCGGCCGCTCCGCACGTGACGGCGCATCAGCTCGTGAAGTACGGCAGAGTTTTGCATGGGTAGCATGCGGGTGATCACCGGCATTTTGCCCGGCGGGCTCAGGCGTAATGTGCTGGTTTCGAAGTCTCCATAAAGGGCCAGCGCCAGAGTCCGGGGAATAGGAGTGGCCGTCATGACCAGTAAATGCGGTACGCGTTCCCCATGCCGCAAAAACTGAAAGCGCTGCAAAACACCGAACCGGTGCTGCTCGTCCACCATGACCAATGCGGGCGAAAAATGCGGCCCGGAACGCTCATGCAGGAGCGCTTGCGTGCCAATCCAGAGCTGGGGAGCGTGCGCCGGAACTGCTGCTTTATTGACATTATTACCGCGGCGGGTCTGGCTGGTGATCAGCTCCACGGCATAACCATGCAGCCGTTCCCTGGCCACCAGATAATGCTGGCAGGCCAGCAGCTGAGTGGGCGCCATCAAGGCGGCTGAATAGCCGTTTTCCATGGCCAGAACGGCGGCTTCCAGCGCCACCAGCGTTTTTCCCGACCCCACATCGCCTTGCAACAGCCGCCGCATCGGTCGGCCGCTGCTCATGTCCTGCACAATTTCCTTGAGCGCCTGTTTCTGGTCAGCCGTAGGATGAAAAGGCAGGATTTGCTTTAATTTTTCCCGTATCGCAGGCGAAGGGTGAATGAGGATGCCAGGCTGACGCATGACCCGCTGCCGTTTAATTTCCAGACCCAGCTGCAGAAAAAATAACTCTTCAAAAATCAACCGACAATGGCCTGCGCCGCGGCACTCATTCAGTTCCGCCAACGAGCTGCCATCACGGGGGAAATGCGCCTGCTCGAAAGCTTCGCGCCGGGAGACCAGCTGCAGACGGGAGCGAATCGAGTCCGGCAGGTTTTCCGGCAGTTGCTTCGGCAGGCCGGCCAGCGCGCGCGATACCAACAGGCGAATCCGCCCGCTGCTCAGCTGATTCCCGGCCAGACTTTCATATACCGGCACAATGCGGCCCAGGCGCAAGGAAGCCTCTCGCGTCTGGGGAGCGAGGGTTTCCTCTGCCTCGGATTCCGAAAGCAGCTCGAACTCGGGCTGGCGCATGTGCCAGTTTCCGCTTTCCGCTTCCGGCGTGCCAAATAATGCCAGCCTTTGGCCGGGTTGAATGCGGCCCCGCAAATAGCCGGCGTTATACCAGATGGCAGTAATCACTCCCGTGGCATCGGTGGCCTTCAGTTTCGCCATTAGCATGCCATTGCGGGTGCGCAACAGGCCAAAACTTTGAGTTCGTACTACGACATTGGCTGCAATTCCCGGTTGCAGTTGGCTGATTTGCGCGCGCAAACTGCGATCTTCATAACGGAAGGGAAGATAATACAACAGGTCTTCCACCCGGCTCAGGCCGCGAGCTTCCAAAAGGGGCGCCAGACGCGGGCCTACGCCCGGCAAGTAGCGCAATGGAGTATCGAGTTGCAGCGCATGCGCTGAGGCCGGGCCGGGCATGAAATTTATTATCCCGGATACAAGCCGTGTTCATGATTTATTTATCGCGCGGCAGTAGCTTTGGCGGCAGCTTCCATGGGCGCAGGACCGGCCGTCACGGGGCCAGGATTTTGAATTTTCTGAGCCATCGCCGGCCGAAGGGTGTTAAGCCGCAGGTCCGCTTGCAGCCAGAAACGACGGAATTGCATATATTCCGGCGCCGAAATTGAGGTTGCCGATTGCGTGACTTGCATCATGATCCGCCAGCTACTCTGCCGGCAAGTTTCCCGCAGCTTCCATGATCCGACTTCAGGAAATTGCGCGCGGGCAGCCGTAGGCAGGCACGCAGGCAGGCCGGGTACCTGAAAGGTTGCCGGCCAGGTGACTTTCCAAGCGTCTTGCCGGCGCCAACGTGAGACCAAGCGCAGGCGAGCACGGCGCCGGGCGGTAAAGGCCAGCTGGCGCGCCACATGCCATTTCGCCCAGGGCGCATGCCATTTCTGCGCAAGCGGCCAGGCCGCGGTCGCGAAAAAACGCAGCCGAAATGTAGATGCATCCGCTGCCAGGCCTTGCGTCGCCGTAGATAGCAGCCGGGCACCAGGAAAATTTCGTGCCAGCCAGTAGTTTAAATTTTCCTGACGTCTTTGCGGCGCTCCATAACGGCTGCGCATGGCAGGTGCCTCCGCGCCACGAAAGCTCCATTGTCCCAGGATACGTAATTGCCATGCACCATGAATCCGCTTGAATTTCAGGTGAAAATTGCGCCGGGCAAGATTATAGGCCGATGAGGCGTATGGAACTTGGATTAAACCCGGTGTCCCTGGAGCGAACGGATGAAATTCCACCGGCTGCATATGAGGCATTCGGGCCGCCTTTATCCGTGTCACATGGATGGGCACCAGCATGGCTATCGCGCCTTGATCGCTGGGGGGCAAAGTGCGGGATTGGAATTCCGGCGCGGTGGTATCAATCCAGCGCGCATGCCGGCCCATGATGCCGGCCGGGATATAAACAATCGCATGATCAAATGCCGCGAGCGTGGCCGCGGCATTGGCCATGGCACCCATACGGCGGGTGCGGAGCATGGCCAACTCCGCCGGAACGCCTTCCAACCGCAGCCAGGTGGACAACAGCAGGGCGCCATCTTTGCAGTCTCCTCGCCGGGCATAAAACACCTGGCCGGGAGAAGCGGGCAGGAAGGCATGGATGCCGACTTCGTCTCCGTAATAATACAAACGCCGGGCCAGGGCGCGCCATACTTTTTGCACGGTTTCCCGAGGCGTGGCGCCGGGCGGCGCCAACTGCAGCCATCGTTTCCGTAACCCGGACGGAATCAAAATTCTCGTCTGCAGCCGCCGGCTATACCATTGCGACAGCTCCCGCCAGCCGGAAAATGATGACCATTGCACATATGGTGAGCGGTCGGTGATGGATGGTCCATGGGGTTCAGAATAAAAAGCCGGCAGCGGACCGGCTTGCCAGGCCCAGACTTCATTTCGGCCCTGCTGGACAGACCGCGGCGCCGGCAATCGGGATTGTGCGACAAACAAAGGCAGGCGCGATTGCACAACCAGCCGCGACCGCAGCATGGCATGATTGCCCCGCAATGCGTAAATATCGCCGATATATTTTCGCCCCCAGATACGCCAGGCCCGGGCAGCCCGCGGTGTCAGCCAGTACATCAGGCTCACAATATCGCCAGGTTGCAATCCCGGAAAAGCCATCTTGCGGTCCTGGATCCCAGAGGTGGCCGGCTGCCCTGCGCCGTCGTCCCGTCCCTGGCCCACCATGCGGTCATCCCTGTATATATGGGCATAGCCCCAGTGAAAATGTTCGCGCGCGGCGTCGTACCAGACATCACCCTCGCCGAATTCGCGCGCACCTTGCCCGGTAGCGATATAAAAAATTCGCTGTACGGCTTCCCGATCCAGACCTTGGGAGTTGACCTGATCCAGCCGTATGCGATCAATTTCCACAATATTGGCTTGCCGCAAATAGGCCGGGCCAGTGCTGATTTGCCGGCTCCAAACCTGCCGGTGCATGGATACATGCCGGCCGGAATAAAAGTAAGGACGCTGGGCGAGGACCCAGGCAGGCAGCCGTGAGGCCGCGGATCCAACTGGTGGTGAAACTGCGGCAGCTACCGCAGTACAAAGGCAGGTAAAAAGGAAACTGAGACGAATGCGCAAACGAGCCCCCGAACCGAAGATCATTTTTATCGGTAGGGGCGGAGAATAAAATAGAGCGGGCGCCTTAGAAGTCGGGTTTTTTATCGCCGCAGCAGATCGTTTTCCCGGTCCATTGGCGAAACCCGAACATAATCGGCCCATCCAGGATGTTGCCGGCTCAGCTCCTGATGCATTTCCTGGGCGACTTCGCGGTAAGCGAAATGGCCGCCGGGCGCGGATCGAAGTTCAATGATGTAGGCGGCTTCGGCAGCATCCATTTTAAAGAGCGTGCGCTTGCGCTGGGCGAGCGGCATGAGATATTCGCCAGCGCCCGGAGGCAACTGCGACGCAGCCTCGTGCGCCGCCGCGATCGCCGGCTGGTAGCAGCTGACCTGGGCCTGGCGGCATAATTCCGGTGTGTCGTGCCCATGAAACCAGGTATATTGCTGGTGCAATTGCACGCAGCGGCGGTGACGATGCAGATCGCGAAAGCTTCCCACATCCTGCAAGATGTCGAAAGCGAAACCATATCCCGCCCGCCACTCCCGCCCCCATTCATCGTGCCGGCCGCGATGGCGCTGTCCGCAATCAAGGATTTCTCGACGCTGCGGCGCGCTCATTCCGCCGACAATATCAAGCAGCTGCTGATAGGGCAGGTCGCAAACCGGATATAGCAAGCTGGACGCCAGCTCCAGTTCCAGATGATGGCCGGGCACCAGGGTAACCCGGGGCACGGGCCGCGGCGACTGGCCTTTTAAAATTACCACCGCTAATTCGCGCAGCTCATGCCGGGTTTCGATCTGATATGGGCTTGGATCGGTATATTTGACCAGGGTGGGGGCTGTGGCAATGGGCCGGGCCAGGTTTTCCGCCGCCTTAATCACTTCAGCCGGCAGCCGCGCTTCCCGCATGGCGCCCAAAATCCGCTGCCAGTGCGGCTGGCGTGGATCCCAGGCCGCCTCGCATGCGGCCTGCCGCAATTGCCGGCCCAGAGATCGGAATTCCTGCCAGGGGGATGACATCAGCCGCGAGATTTGGCTTTCCAGCGTGCGCGCGCTGACGATTTGCCCCAGGCTGGTCAGCGTGGCCAGGGGCAACAGATAACGGCTATGATCGAAGGCGCGGGCCCGCAGAGTGCGCTCAAAACGTTCCTGGCTCCAATCGAGAGGCCGGGTCTGGCGGGCATTTAAATAGTCGTAAATCTCGGCGGTTGTCGTTTCATAGGCGGAAAATAAGGTGCTCGCCGCCTGTTCATAAATAGCAAGCGCTGAGCCAGTCAGTCCCGGCGGAATCTGCCAGTCACCGGGGCGAAATTGCTGGTAACGCGTGGAGCGCTCCTGGCCATCCCATCGCGTTTCGTCGCAAACCTCGATCGCAGCCAGCAGCGAGAGCTTTTCAATGGCGAAACTGATGTGCGCCAGGTCGGCGATGGAACGATGCCCATACTGAAAATAAAAAGTGTTAAGGAATTTTTCCGCTTTTTGTTCATCAATCTCGCGCAAGCTCTCAGTCATTGACAGCGCAGACCGGCTGTACTTTGCCATGGCATAGGCATTGATTTCAGGTTCGGCGCCCCAGATGGCATAGACCTGGGCCGGAGTCAGGGCGGAAATTTCAGCGGCAGGCATGGGATTCTCATTTTACCTGACCCGGCCGGAGCCTTGAGCCGCATCATTGCGTCACAATCAATGGATGGAAGTTACCATAGGCCGCCGCATCGCGGCACAGGCGTTATTGGCGGTGGATGCGGGGGCATGGGCCGCTGACTGGTTACGGCAGACTTTTGAGAGCGCCGCCGTACTTCAGATGGAACGGCGGCTCGCCACCAGCCTGACCCTGGGCGTTTTGCGCCGCCGCGCCTGGCTGGATTATCAGATTCAAACGCAATTGCAAGGTGGGCGCAGGCGTCTTTCCAAACTGGATCCGCCTGTACTCAATGCCCTGCGCCTGGGTACGTATCAACTCGGATGGCTGGATCGCATGCCGCGCGCAGCCGTCATTGATCAGGCTGTAGAGTCAGTCAAACTCGCCCGTCTGCGTTCCGCCGCCGCGCTGGTCAATGCCGTCCTGCGCCGTATGGAAGGAACGCGATTGGCGCAGCCTCCGGTCACTTCGCCGAGCCTTGATGACCCAAGCTGGCGCGCTTGGCTTTCCCACCCCGAATGGCTGCTTGAGCAGTGGCGAAATCGTTGGGGCGAGGCTAGCGCGATCCGCATTGCGAGTTGGAACCTGCAGGCGCCTGCGGAAATAATTTGTGATCCCACCGGACAATCCAAATTGGGTGAGTCCGGCGCCTGGGTATCCGGAGCACGTCGGCTATCGCCGAAAGAAGCGCGCACTTTTCAGAATTCCTCTGTCGTCTGGCTGCAGGACGAAGCATCGCAGTTCATCGCCTTGCTGCCAGGATATGATGATGATCGCGCCGGTGCGGCATGGGTCGAAGCCTGCGCCGCGCCCGGAGGCAAAGCCGCGGTGTGCGCCCTTCGCCATCCGCATCGGATGGTGATCGGCCTGGAAAAGAATATTTCGCGGGCGCATACGATGCGGCTGCGGTATCCCATTGCCAATTTGCAGGTCGTGGTTGCGGATGCCCTTGAACCCTGGCCTCTGCGCTTTTCCCCTTCCCGCATCCTGCTTGATGCGCCTTGCAGCGGCACAGGAACCTTGGGGCGTAATCCCGATCTGAAGTGGCGGCTGCGGCCGGAAGATCCCGCCCGAATGGCCAGGCTGGAGCATGATTTATTGATTCAGGCGCTTCGAAGCGCTGGACCTTTGGCCCGCGTCGTCTATAGCGTCTGTTCGCTGGAAGCGATGGAAGGCGAGGACCTGATCCGAAATGTTTTGTCGATGTTTCCCGTCTGGCGAATGGTTGATTCCCGAATGATTCTTGCCCAATTACTGAATCGCAGGGCTATCCATCATCAGCCCAAGGATCTGGTCCTGGACTCTGGTATAAGGATTTTGCCCGGTCCTGGAACCGGCGATGGATTTTTCGCCGCAGTTTTGGAAGCCGGTACACAATAAAAAAGCGGAGCCCATGCGGGCTCCGCCCTGATTTCATACGTGAATATTCTTTAGATCCATGCAGGAGGATTCTGGCTGCTGCTGCCGGCACTGGCGCCGTTGGTCGCGCCATTACCGGGATTCGCACCATTGGACTGAACCTGGATACGATCTTTGATCTTCATTCCCGGCGCGGCCTGTTTGGCCAGCTTCACCGCATGTTTCTTGTCGGCATTGCTGTTGACTGTACCATTCAGCGTCACATGATTGCCGGTAACTGACGCGGTCACGTTCGCCAGAGCCGGATCGGAGGCCAATTGATTTTGTACCTGGGTCTGGACATTGCTGCCGGAGCTGGGCTGGCCTGCTGCCTGACTGGAAGATGAGCCGCTGGAGCTTTGCCCGGACTGTCCAGATTGCCCGCTCTGGCTCGACGATCCGGATTGGCCCGATTGCCCGCTTTGACCCGTCTGCCCACTCTGGCCCGACTCCCCGGATTGTCCGCTTTGGCCGGATTGCCCGATTCGGTAAGCAATCATCATGGCCGGTGGTTGTTGTGTTCCGGGAGTGCTATTCGGCATTCCGCTGTCGCCGGTGCCGTTTCCGTTGCCGGCGGGATTACTACCCGCGCCCTGCATCGGTGGATTTGCGTTAGAGGGCTGGCTGGATGACCCAGAAGGCTGGTTCTGCATCGGGCTGGCATTTTCGTTCACCGTAATATGATTGTTGACTTTGGTGACACCGGCTATGGCTTTCACCAAGGCAGCTGCATGTTTTTTCGCACTGTGAGTGGGAACCACTCCCGTAAGTGTCACTTTCCCGCTGGGGCTAGCCACGGCATTGACCGTATATTGGCTCAGTTCCGGGTCGGAAAGTATCGCCTGACTCACCTGCGATTGCAGTGATGAATCCGTAGTGGCTGAACCGGAGGGATTGGCCGCAGCCTGAGAATTACCGGAACTGCCGCTGCTGGAAGATTGTGAATTGCCGCTTTGGCTGCCGCCCATTCCGGAAGAAGAATTGGAAGTACCTGAATTACCGGCCGGCGGCGTGCTGGCTCCTGAACTTGATTGTCCGGAAGAACTGCTATTCTGACCCGGCTGAGCTTTTTCTTGTCCTTGAGCCGATTGGCCGGATTGATTAGCAGGGTTCGCGCTTCCGCTGGCCGAACCGGATGGATTCACTGAACCCGAACCCGAACCCGAACTGGAAATCTGATTGGTTACGCTCACCACGCCGGGCACCGATTGCACCACTGCCGCCGCGTGTTGTTTCAAGCTGCGGCTGGGCACATTGCCCATCAACGTCACTTGGCCATTACTCACCGTGGCAGTAATGCCGCTGTTCTGCAACTGTGGATCGTTATTAATGGCATTTTGCACCTGCTGCTGGAGTTGTGCATCTGTCATGGCCGGCTGGCCCGATTGTCCCGTAGCCGGAGTCTGTTCCGCGGCATTGCTGCCGGACTGCCCACTGGCCTGACCGGATTGAGTCCCGGATTGACTGCTGCCGCTGGCGTTCATGGTTCCGGCTCCGCTGGTTTGCTGCGCCGCCAGGAACCCCCATTGCATGCCTGCCGCTATCGCCAAAATCGCCCATCGTTTCCCACTAGGTATTTTCATGTCCTTTTCCCCTTG
>JAKATS010000101.1 GCA_021818645.1 Acidobacteriota bacterium
GCTGCGGCAGCTCCGCCGGCTGGAACCGGGACTGTTCATCAACCAGACCACGGGCACCTGGCCTTCGCCCTTCTGGCTGCGCTATGTGGATTCCACCTGGCGCGGCGGCGACGATCACAGCTTTTATGGACCGGGGGATCAGCCCCAGCGCTGGATCACTTATCGCGACATGATGACCTATCGCGACGTGGTGCAACGGGCGCCGCTCTATCCCTTGAACTCGCTGATGCTGCACGGCATCATCTACGCCCGGTTGGCGCGGGGGCTGAAACATAGCTCGAACCGGGATTTTGCGGATCAGGTCTGGGATTTTTTCGGCTCAGGCACCCAGACCCAGGAACTCTATCTCACCCCAGCGTTGCTCGATCAGAGCAACTGGCATGATCTGGCCGCGGCCGCGCTTTGGGCGCGGCGGAACGCCGGCACGTTACAGGATACGCACTGGGTGGGCGGCGATCCGGGCCAGGGCCAGGTGTATGGCTGGGCGGCATGGTCCCCCGCACATGCGATCCTGACGCTGCGCAATCCCAGTGCCCGCCCGGCCGTATTTACCGCGGACGCACAAAAATTATTTCAATTGCCGGCTGGGGCGGCGCGCATATATCGTATGCGGAGTCCGGAGAATTATCCGGCAGGGCGGGTGATCCGGTTGCAGGCCGGGCATCCGCGGGTGCTGCATCTGCAGCCGTTTGAAGTTTTAGTGCTCGAAAGCGGTCGCCAGCGCCGGGGTTAGTCATATCATGCCGCCAAGCCAACCCTATGCGATCGCGGTGGATCTGGGCGGGACCAATCTTCGCGTGGCCGCCATCAATGCCGATTTTGAGAAGCTGGAGGCACGCTCGCAGGCCACGCAGGTGAGTGAAGGCGCCGCGGCGGCAGTGGACAAGCTTTGCCGGTGCATCGAGGAAATCATAGCCCGGCTGGGTCCGCCGCTGGGTATCGGGATAGCCTTTCCGGGGCAGGTGGAGCGTGAATCGGGCCGCATTCGGATTGCCGCCAACCTGCCCGGCTGGGCGGGATTTGAATTGCGCTCGACGCTGGCCGCACGGCTGCCATATCCAATCCGGCTGGAGCATGACGGCACGGCGGCGGCCATTGGCGAGTTCTGGCGCGGCGCGGGGGTGGGGAGTGATTCCATGGCCATGCTGACGCTGGGCACCGGCGTGGGTTCGGCGATGATCATCAATCGCCGTATCTGGCGCGGGAAGGACGGCGGCGCTCCTGAGCTCGGGCATGTGGGGGTGGATTACAACGGCCGTAACTGCGGTTGCGGCGGCCGCGGCTGCCTGGAAAGTTATGTGTCCGCCCCGGGCATTGCCGTGCTGGCGCGCCGTCATTTTGGTGAAACCCCAGTGACCGCGCGGCGCCTGGCGGAATTGGCCCTGGCGGGCCATCGCGGCGCGTTGGCGGTCTGGGATGAAATGGCCGCGATTCTGGCCGCCGGCCTGGCGGGCTGGATCAACCTGCTCGACCTGCCGCTGTATGTCATCGGCGGCGGCGTGAGCCGCTCCTGGCCGGTGTTTGAACCCAGGCTGCGGCGCGAACTCGAACAGCGAAGTTTCCGCTATCGCCGCGGCCAGACCCGGGTGGTTCGCAGCCGGCTGGAAGAAGCCGGGCTGACCGGCGCGGCGGCGCTGATTGTATCGCCCGCACTTGAAGATTTTCCCGCCCCGGTCTCCACGGCAAGAGAATAAAATGTGAAATTTCAGAATGGGGTTGTAGCCAGAATGGATTGATTAACGTTAACAATAAAGGAAAGTTGATGAATAGAAGGAAATCCAGGCGGCCACGCCGGCCTCGCGGGCACCCTGCCTGGCGCGGGCTGGCCGGGTTCGCATGCGGCATGATGCTCATGCTGGGCTCGGCCGGGGCGCAGATGGCGCCGCGGGTATTTTTGCTGCACCGGCAATCGCTGATGGGCTTGCGCGCCCGGCTGTGCCGGCAGCCATGGTCACCGGCTCTTGCCGCCTTCCTGGACCAGCTGCGGAAACAAGCGCGGCGCGCAATGCATGCCGGACCCTTTTCAGTGATGGATAAATCTTATATACCTCCCAGCGGAAACAAGCATGATTACATGAGCTGGGCCCCGTATTTCTGGCCCAATCCGCGAACTTCCCACGGCCTGCCATATATCCGGCGCGATGGGTTGCGCAATCCGCAGATTAAGAAAATAACCGATCATGATGAACTGCACCGGCTGATACCGGCTGTGGAAACGCTGGCCCTGGCCTATTTTCTGATGCGCCGCCAGCGCTATGCTTCCCATGCGGCGCATCTGATTCGGGTCTGGTTTCTGGACCCGGCCACGTACATGAAACCCAACCTGAACTATGCCCAGGGCATTCCCGGGCGCGTAACCGGAAGGGGCATCGGGGTGATTGACACCGCGGGATTCCCGCATCTGATAGATGCGCTGGGTTTGCTGGCCGGCTCGCCAGCCTGGACTCCGGCGGATCAGGCCGGCATGGTGCGCTGGTTTACGCATTATCTGCACTGGCTGCTCACCAGCCGCAATGGCCGGGCTGAGCAGGCCGCCAAAAATAATCACGGGACCTGGTATGACGTGCAAGCGGCCGATGAGGCTCTCTTTACCAGCCAACCCGGGCTGGCCCGGAGGATTCTTGTACGCGCGCGCCGGCGGCGCATCGCCCGGCAGATTGCCGCCAATGGCCGCGAGCCGCTTGAAACGGTGCGGACGCAATCCTTTCAATACTCAATGATGAATCTGCGCGGGCTCTGCGAACTGGTGCGGCTGGGGCATTTCGCGGGCGTGGATTTATGGCGCTACCGTTCGCCGCAGGGCGCCGGAATTGTGACCGCGCTCGATTATCTGTTGCCCTATGCATTGGGCGGAAAGCGCTGGCCCTATCACGAGATCACCCGCTGGTCGCCGCGCGGGTTGCGTCCCATGCTGTGGGCCGCGGTTCGGCATGATCGGTCGCGCTCGGCCGCACTGCTTGCCGCACTGCGCCAGATTGGATTTACACCCAAGGAAAAAATATGGCTGAATCTCGGCTGGCAAAACTAACCTTGACGGCCGCGGTGCCCGCGGTTCTGCTCGCATTGGCCGCGGCGCCGCGCAACCAGGGCGCTCGCAGCCGCCAGGCGCCCCGGCGGCTATATGTATCGGTGCAGGGCGCGGGCAGCAATCCGGGTACACGCCAGAGACCTTTGCGCACGCTGCGCCAGGCGCGCGACCGGGTACGGCGTCTGCTGGCGCTAAAACCAGGGCCGATCGTGGTTGAAATCGCCGGAGGCGTTTACCGGCTGCGGCGGAAGCTGCGTTTCCGCGCTCAGGATTCCGGCGCGCCGGGGCAGTTAATTGTTTATCGCGCGATGTCCGGCGCGCGCGTGATCATCAGCGGCGGCGTTCGCATTACCGGCTGGCGGCCGGTCCCGGGCCGGCGGAATTTATGGAGTGCCGGCGCGCCCGCCGGGTTTCCAGGCACGCGCCAGCTTTATATCAATGGGGTACGGGCGCGCCGCGCCCGCGGCCGTTTACCAGCCCGTCTGCAAAAAACCGCGGCGGGATATATCGCCAGCAACCGCGTGATGGCGCGGTGGCGCAATCCCGCCCAGATCGAGTTCGTCTATACCGGCGGCAATGGCCTCTGGTCCGAACCCTCGGTGGGTTTAGGCGCCTGGACGGAACCGCGCTGCCCGGTAGCCCATATCCAGGGCCGGATTATCACCATGGCCGAACCCTGCTGGCGCAACTCCACGGAACGCATTATGCTGCCGCGCGGTTCGCGGTTTCATCGCACCGCCAATCTGGTGGGGCCGGCGAGCGTGGGCCGTAAACCGGCGTATGCCGTGAATGTCTATGATTTTCTGGGCGTGCCCGGACAATGGTACTTCGATCCTGTGCAGAAACGGTTTTATTACACACCCCGCGCAGGTGAAAACCTGCGCACGGCGGATGTGGAAGCGCCCATGCTGCAGACGTTGATCGAGGGTGTGGGCTCTCCCCGGCGGCCGTTGCGTCATCTGGAATTTCAAGGGCTGCGCTTCGAATATGCGGGGTGGCTCTCTCCTTCGACTCCCGAAGGTTTTTCCGAAATCCAGGCGAACTATATGGTGACCGGGCGGCATGGTTATGACCGGCAGGCGCTTTGTCATTTTGCCCCCCAGGGGAAATGCCCCTTCGGCGCCTGGACTCCCACGCCGGGTAATCTGGCATTCCGGTATGACCACGATGTGCGCTTTCAGGACGATGTATTTGCTCATCTCGGCGCGGCGGGGTTGGCATTGGGGAATGGATCGCAACACGACCGGGTGATCGGCTGCGTATTTACCGATATTTCGGGCAATGGAATGGATTTGGGCAATGTCAATCGCCCGCAGGCCGCGGCTCCGGAGCAGACCAGGGGAAATCTTATAGCTGACAATCATATCTATAATGTCGCGGCGCAATATCATGGCGGGGTGGGCATTGACGTGGGTTATGCCCGCGATACCCGCATGATTCATAATCAGCTCGATCATCTGCCCTACACCGCTATTTCCATCGGGTGGGGCGGTTGGCCGGACAAGATTCACCGTGCAGGGGTGGAGAATTTTTCACACCGCAATCTCATCGCCCATAACCTGATCTTCAAGCACATGCTGCTGCTCGCCGATGGCGGAGGCATATATACGCAGGGCCGCACGGGCCCCAGTTTACGGGCGGGCGAGAAGGTGATTGCGAATGTGGTGCGAAACCAGTTCAGCACCGGCCACGCCATCTATACCGATAATGGCTCGTCGGAAATCACGGTCGCCCGCAATGTAATCTTCCAAACTAATTTTGACAATTGGGGCTCGCGCCATCGGGACTATTACGATGGCCGGCAGGGCCATAATTTCGATCCTCTGGCGATTCTCGATAACGCCTGGCAGCAAGGTGACCCCGACAGCCGGCGCCGGCAGGTAACCGAAGCCGGCAATCGGATCATTGTCCGGCTGGGGCAGGCGCCGCGTTCTGTGATGCGAGCGGCCGGGTTGCAGCCGGCCTACCGCGGCATTTTACAAATTCAGGTCGGGCCAAAGACGGCGCCGGCCGCTCCCCAACGCGTGGCGGCATGGGCCGGTCGTGATTATGCCCTGGTGAGCTGGAATCCTCCGGCGTTCAATGGCGGTGCGCCCATCCTCAGTTATGAGGTGCGATATGGCGGAAAAGGTGTCGCCACCATACCAGCCGAATTATTTTTACGCCAGGGCTATATCCGGATCGCGGGACTCACGCCCGGACGCGGCTATCGTTTCGTGGTTGCATCGCGTAACCGGTATGGTTTGAGTTCCCCCTCGTTGCCTTCCGCCCGGGTGATGGCCGGCCCGGAGGTTTTCTCCGCACCGGCAGCGCCGGCCCGTGTCTGGGCGTTCAGGCAAAATCGCCGCGCCAGTATTCACTGGAAAGCGCCCAGGTGGCCGCGCCATGCCCCTGCGGTAAAACGTTGGGCTCCCATTGTGGCCTACGAAGTGATGGTGCGGCCCGGACTGCGGCATCCGGTCATCGCAGTGACGGACCGCGTGCTGCACAATTCCCCGCATCGAACCGTGTTTCTCGTTTCCGGGCGCACGGCCGAGGTGCTGGCCGGCGGGCATACGACCTTTATCTCCATCGGCGGATTGCATCCCGGCGTGCCGTATCGTTTCGGCGTGCGGGCGATCAGCGCGGACCAGCAGCATGGCTCCGCGGCCTGGATTCGCCGCGGCCAACATGTCCGTTAATCATTTTGCGAAAGGATCCCTTATGGCCTCTATCATTTCCCGCCGCGGACTTCTGGGTGGGCTGCCGGTAGCTTGGGCTGGCATGACCGCCGGCATTGCGTCTATTCCCCGGGGAACCCTCGGGAGCCATGCCTCTCCATCCGCCGGGCAAATCTTCGATATTCGCAGTTATGGCGCACGTGGAGATGGGCGCACGCTGGATACAAAAGCGCTGCAGTCCGCCGTGGATGCCTGTCATCAGGCGCGCGCCGGCGTGGTGTATGTCCCGGCCGGAACTTTCCTGATCGGCACAGTGCAATTGAAAAGCTGGGTCACGCTGCATCTGGCGGCCGGCGCCACGCTCTTGGGCAGCAGCGACGGGCGGGATTATTATCCAGCGCGCGAGATTCCCCTGGGCGGGGTGCCCGGCGATGCCACTTTGCGCGATGGCCATGTGGGCCTGCTCTATGCGGTAAACGCCGAAAATATCACCCTGGAAGGCCCGGGCACGATTGACGGCCAGGGCGCGGAATTTCGCCGCGGTCTACATGGCGCGCCGCCGCCCTCCGGCCGAGGCGGCGGACGGAGGCCTTTTCAACTTTTGCTGTACCGCTGCCGGCAGGTGCGGGTGCGTGATATGTTTTTCACCCGCGGCGCTTACCATTGCCTGCGTCTGGTGGAATGCCGGTTCGCCTGGTTCGATAACCTGCATATTCTGAATCGCGTGAACGGCAATAATGACGGTTTTCATTTCATCAGTTGTGAATACGCCCACGTCAATGGCTGCGATGTGCTGTCGGGCGATGATGCCTGTGCCCTGTTCGGCAGTTGCCGCAATATCACCATTGCCAACAGCAGTTTCAGCACCCGTTGGTCGGTGTTTCGCTTTGGCGGAGGAACTGCCGAAAATATTACGATTTCGAATTGCATACTGCACGAGGTTTATGGCTGCCCCATCAAAATGCAATGCAATCCCGGGGCGCGGTTTGAAAATATTTCATTTGCCAACCTGCTGCTGCAAAACGTCACCGGACCGATTCATATCGGAAACGGTCCCAGCCCGCGCTATCGCCGCGGCCGGCCCCCGCAGGCGCCGGCCCATGCCGAAGTCACCCATCCCGGAATCGTTCGCAATATTTCGTTCAGTCACTGCAACATTCGCGTGGTCAATCCCCGGCATCAGCCGGATTTGCTGCCTTGGCATATTGGTTACAGGTCGGGAGAAGTGCACTCGTGCGTGGCGCTGAATGCCATGGGCAATTCATGGCTGGAAAATATCAGCTTTGACGATGTGCGAATTTCCTATCCCGGAGGGGGCACGGCGGCCATGGCGGCCATTAGGAATGTGCCGGAGATCTCGGGTGAATATTTCATGAATGGACCGCTGCCGGCCTGGGCCGTTTACGCCCGCAACGTACGCGGGCTGGAACTGGCCAATATGCGTTTTGAACTGCGCGCGGCCGATCTGCGCCCGGCTTTGAACTTGATCCATGTGGACGACGGCGTCCTGGCCAACTGCACGCTGGCGGGGCCGGCTCGCTCCCGGGCGGCATTGCGCGTTGAGGCGGCCAGAAACTGCCTGGTGACCGCGCCGCGCCTGCTGGCGCCGGCGCCGGTATTCCTTGAAGCCGCGGGGGATTGCCGCGATATGGTTGTGAATGGCGGTGATCTTAGCCGCGCCGGGCAGCTCTTGGACTGCCGCGATGGCGCCAGGCAATCAGAATTTAAAGTGCGAGAATAGACAGGAAAATCAGCGGTTCCCATACGACACTTCAACGCATGCGAAACACTCACCGGCTTTGGTTTCTGGTGCTGGGATTCGGATTGGCTGCCATCCGGGCCGCGGGCCAGGTCAGCGTGCTGACCCAGCACAATAACAATGAGCGCTCCGGCGCCAACCTGCGGGAAACGCTGCTGACGCCGGCCCGGGTCGCCTCCGGCCGTTTCGGCAAACTGTTCAGCTATCGCGTAGATGGCCAGGTCTATGGCCAGCCGCTGGTGGCGGCGCAGGTTCCGGTTGCCGGCGGTTTGCATGATGTGGTCTATGTCACCACCGTACATAACAGCGTCTACGCCTTCAACGCCAGCCAGTACCAGGAACAGCCCTTTTGGCATGATCAATTCGGGCCGGCTCCTGGGGTGAGCGATGCGCGTTTCGGCTGCAGTGATCTCAATGGCCAGTTCGGCATCATCGGAACGCCGGTCATCTCGGCCGCGCGCCGCACCTTATATGTGGTGGCGCTGACCATCGAACGCGGCCGGTTTGTGCAGCAATTGCATGCGCTCAATATCCGTAACGGCCAGGAAAGGCCGGGCAGCCCGGTCGCCATTCAGGCCTATGGCTTCAATCCCCTGCAGCAGAATCAGCGCCCGGCGCTGCTGCTGCAAAACGGCGTGGTCTATATCGGCTACAGCTCGCATTGCGACAGCGGTCGCTATCATGGCTACCTATTTGCTTACAGCGCGCAAACGCTGCACCGGATCGCGGTTTTTGATGTTACCCCTACCGGCAACGGCGGCAGCATCTGGATGTCGGGCCAGGGGCCGGCGGCGGGACCGCGCGGCCACATTTATTTTTCCACCAGTAATGGCACCTATGATGGCCATTACAATTTCGCCGACAGCGTGCTGCGGCTGAGCGTGCGCCATGGGCTGACGATGCAAGACTGGTTCACGGCTGCCAATTTCAAGCTCATCAATCTGGCCGATCTTGATCTTGACTCTTCGGGCGTGCTGCGGATTCCGCATACCCATCTGATCACCGCCGAAGGCAAGCAGGGGTTTATGTATCTGCTAAACACGCGCCATCTGGGGCATCTGGGCGATGCGGGAGCGGTGCAAAAACTCCATGCCACGGCCAGCGAGCTCAATGGCGGACCGGTGTATTGGGATGGCGCAAAATTCGGGCCGAGAATCTATGTCTGGGGCCAGGATGACGTGCTGCGCGGCTACCGGTTGCTGGCGGGCAGGCTGCAAACACGGCCTTTTTCCCGAAGCACGGCCTCCAGCGGCTATCCCGGCGGCATGCTTTCGCTTTCAGCCGACGGCCGGCATGGCGGCATTGTGTGGGCGGCCGCGCTCTCGCGCAACGCGCGTTTTCACAAGAACGGAGCCCATCATTTTTCCACGCTGGGCGTGCTGCGCGCTTATGAGGCCAATGATTTGCGGCGTGAGCTGTGGAGTTCGGACCGGAATTTTGCCCGCGACTCCTGCGGCAATCTCTCCAAAAATGCCCCGCCCACGATCGCCAACGGAAAGGTATATCTGGCCAGCTTCGGCAGCCGGCAGACCGGCACGGGACGGCTGTGCGTCTACGGGCTGCGGCTGAAACCCTAATGCCTGAGCAGCGTGCGATGGCGCATCAGCCATTCGTTCATGATGAGAAACGCGCCCACGCCGTGAAAGTCGTCGGTTTTACGCGGCCGGTGCAGATAAAACTGTAGATTGCCCACATCGGTGCCGACGCAGATCTCGGGAATGTGAATGCGCCCGCCGTGGCCGGGTATCATGCGCGCTAAAATGCCGCGATAAGCTTTGCGCGCCACTGGCAAATAGCTGCGGCCGATATAGCCTCGCTCTACGGCGGTAAACAGGAAATACGTGTACATGCACGAGGCCGAAGTTTCGAGCCAGTTTTGCGGCAAATCGCCGCGGTTCACCACCTGGTACCAGAGCCCGCTGCGGGCATCCTGGTAGCGGCGGAACGCGCCCGCCAATTGCCGCACCAGCGCCAGCAGACGGGGACGCCGGGGATCGTTTTGGGGCAGATGGTGCAGGGTAATCATCAGGGCCATGGCGTACCAGCCAATGGAACGGCCAGATCATTGGGAAGAATGATGGGTCACCGGGTTGGCCCATTTTGATTTTCCCGATTCATCATAAGCGTGAAACAGCAGGCCGGTTTTGGGATCGTTGGTATGCCTGGCGTAAATCAATAACTGCCGGGCGGCGGTGGCATCGCACCATGCGCGGTCATGAAACAGGGCGCCGTAGCGCACCAGGAACGGCAGCATCATAAAGGTGCCGTCCAGCCAGAGCTGATGCCGGCGGGAGTAAGCATGCCAATACCCGCCGTCGGAAGTGGTGGGCCAATGGTTGAACTTGGCGCGCAAATGGGCGGCGGCGATTTTGTAGCGGGGATCGTGTGTCTGCTGCCATAGCGCCAGCACCACCTGGCCCGGCATGATGAAATCAAGCGCTGTGATTTTTTTATTGATCTGGCCCCGGGCATTGATATGACTTTTCGCCCAGCTCTCGATATAAGGCAGCAGCCGGGGATCATGAGTGCGCAGCCAGGTCCGATCCATGCCATAAAGCACCAGCGCGGGGGCATAACCCCAGGGCAGGCGCGAAGCCCGCGGGTAGCGGTGCATCATGGCGCGGGCTACCGCGAGTGAATAATCAAACCCCGGCGTAATACGGGTACGGCGGCCTGCGGTGGACGGGGGCAGGGCCGAGTGCGATCCGGCCAGGACCTGAAGCGGACCCAGGGCCATGGCCAGCATCAGGCTGAGAAATCGTCGTGTTATGGCCTGCATTGAGTCCACCCTCGTACCTAATTCGCCATGACCGGAGCGCGGGCTGGCGCACCGCGGAACGAAAACCAGCTGATAAAGGCGTAGCAAGCCAGCGGCACCAGCATGGCGGCAGCCATGCCTCCGCGGCCCAGCGAGATCCAGCCCATGATGGGCGTCAGCACCGCGCCGCCAATGATGGCCATAATGATCACGGAACCGCCGAGTTTAGCCAGGGGGCCCAGATTCTTCACTCCCAGCGCGAAGATGGTGGGGAACATGAGCGACATGAAAAAGCTGCTGGCCGCCAGCGCATCTACCCCGGACCAGTGTGATTGCCACGCCAGATCAGGCCGCCAGCCGGAGTGAAAATGCAACGCCAGGCCTGAACCCGAAGGGTGAAGCACGACCACTCCCAGCAGTGCAATATTGATCAATCCAAATACGCCCATCAGTTTTCCCGCAGGTACATAGCGCAACAGCCAGGTGGAAACAAAACGGCCGATGGCAAACAGCACCAGACTGAGCGTCAGCACATAGCCGGCAGTTTTTTCACCCGCCGGGGTAAAGGCTTGCACGTAGGCGATGGTATAGCTCCAGGTGCCTACCTGGGCGCCGACATAGAAAAATTGAGCCAATACCGCCCACCGGAGATGGCGGTGAGCAAATAAATCGCGCAACCGGCCCGGCTTGGCGCCTTCATCGCGTCCGGCCAGATCGGTTTCCGGAGGGAAGCGCATGCGGGCCAGCAGCACCGCCATCAGCAGCAGCACCGCGCCGATCACCATATACGGCGGCATCACGCGCAGAGTTTCGTGTCGCAAGTAAGCATGATAGGTGCCGGCCTGCTGTTCAGCCTTGACCTGCGCCGGTGTCAGTTCCACGCCCGAGAGGATGAAATGTGTGCCGATCCAGGCGGCGGTAATGGAACCCAGGGGATTGAATGACTGGGCCAGGTTCAGCCGCTGCTCGGAGCGTGAGGGGTCGCCGAGATGGGCGATGAAGCTGTTGGAACCGGTCTCCAGAAATGAAAGGCCGCTGGCGATGATAAATAGCGCCAGCAGGAAAAAAGCATAGGAGCGGGTCAGTGCCGCGGGCGAAAACAAAAAAGAACCGCCCGCAAACAGGAGCAGTCCGGTCAACAGCCCTGCCTTGTAACCGCGGCGCCGCATCAGGATCGCCGCCGGCATGGCGAAAAGAAAATAGCCCAGGTAAAACGCCGACTGCACCAGCCCTGCCTGAAACCGATTGATCACGAACGAGGTCATGAACTGGCGGATCAGGATGTCGTTCAGGTTGTTGGGCAGCGCCCAGAGGAAAAACAGGGCGGTAATAAGTGAAAATAACAGCCCATAACCGGGCAGGATCAGCCGCGCGCGGAGTGAAGCGGCGGTGGTGGGGGTGGATTGGCTGGTCATGAATGACGTTCCATCCGTCTGAATGGCTGAATTCTGGCCATTTTAACGCAAACATAGGCGATCGTTGCCGATAAATTGATACCCCGGCATCAAAACCCGCAATGGCCCCAGGGTGGGGGTTTCAGGCGCCGTTCAGCGCGCGCGCAAATTCACAACTCTTTGCCGCTTCCGATGATGATAGCCCATATCGGAGATCGAATCGCTCACGGTTTCAGGACTTTACAATGTAAAGTACTTGACACCACCTGAATGCCGGATTACTCTGGCCCCATGCCCGTACCGGAACCAACTTCGGCACCATACCAGCTCGAACAGCATGCCCTGGAAAATTTGCGCCGGATTCGCCAGACCATGCTGGACGCGGCCGCCTTTACCGCGCTCTCGGGCCGGGGCGCCCTATGGATCGGCCTGACCGGTCTGGCGGGTGCTGGACTGGGGCTGCGCTGGCCTGAATATTCGCTATGGATCTGGCTGGCGGCCGCGCCCATCGGCA
>JAKATS010000083.1 GCA_021818645.1 Acidobacteriota bacterium
GGGTCCGGTATGAACCACGATTAAGCCGTGTGTTTCAGCCATGGCGTAATTCCAGTTTAGAACCGGATGCCAATTCCAGCCAGTAGCCGAACCCCGGGGTGTAACCTTTTTACCCTTTTCTGGATTTCTGCTATACAGCGCGATCCGTGATTACAGGTTGTTTAATGAGTCGTCGTTGAAATGCAGGGCAAAGGAATAAAACGGCATGGTTACCGGTACGCTGAAGATGACCCGGATCGTGACGGCTCCCTGATCGTGGGTAATCAGGATGGATCGGCGAGGGAAAGCCAGATTTAATTCTTTCCCGATGGCCATGACATGATTGCGGATTGCACTATCATTACTGTGATAATACGTGGAAATGCGAGCCTGTTCCGCCAATTGATTCTGGAATTCGTAATTGTTGAATTCCGGCGGAATGATCTGAAAAGCGAAATACAGTGATCCTGCCAGAATCGCAAAAGTGACCAGGTGATGCAGCCAGGATTTCCCTGAATCTGATGACATAAAAACGGCCCTCCCAACCCGTCCCTGTATGCTGTGCAATTTAAGGGCCGAATTCGCCAGGCGGGCGGGATATAGAAAATTTGTTGTGGCATGGGAATAAAGATCATTCGTTCTCCAAGAGAAATGAAGCTTGGCAATCGCGGTGCAATTCCGTAATATGGAGTGGCTTTGCGGGCCCGGCGGCAAAAGCCGGCCCGATTTCAGATCGAGACCTGCCGAGCAGGAAAGGCTTCCATGCACGTAGCCCTTTTCGCATTTCTGGCCAATTCCAGCCTGATCAAGATGTCAGGCCTGGACATCGCCATTGTCGTCATCTATTTCGCCGCCGTGCTGGTCATCGGCTGGTATTTGAAAGGCCGCACCGCGACGGGTGAAGATTTTTTCCTGGCCGGCCGGGAAATGACCGCCTGGGTGGCCGGGCTGAGCTTTCTGGCCGCCAACCTGGGGGCCCTGGAATTGATGGGCTGGGCGGCCAGCGCCTATGAATACGGCATATTAGCCACCCACTGGTACTGGATCGGCGCCATCCCGGCGATGATTTTTCTCGCCCTGGTGATGATGCCGTTCTACTACATTTCCCGCACTCATTCCGTCCCCGGCTATCTGCATTTGCGCTATGGCGAGCCCACGCGGGCACTGGGCGCGATCTGTTTTGGCTTCATGACGGTGCTGATGTCGGGCATCAACATGTATGCCATGGCGGTGGTGATGAAGGTGGTGCTGGGCTGGAATCTGCATTTTTCGATCTGGGTGTCTTCGATCACGGTGGCGATTTATGTGGCCCTGGGCGGGCTGACCTCGGCGATTTTTAACGAAGTTCTGCAGTTTTTCCTGATCTGGCTGGGCGCGCTGGTCATTCCCATCCTGGGGCTGAAAGAAGCCGGCGGATGGAGCGGGTTGAAAGCGCGCATCATTGCCAATGTTACCCACGGCGCCACCTATCTGCACATGTGGAGTACGCTGGGCAGTTTCCGTAACAACCCCATGGGCATTTCCTGGTTCGGGATTGTGTTTGGCCTGGGGTTTGTTATCTCATTCGGCTATTGGACCACCGACTTTCTCGTGGTTCAACGGGTCATCACCGCCAAAAATCTGCGTTCCGCACAGATGGCGCCCATAATCGGCGCGTTTTTCAAGATGGCGGTGCCGCTGATCGTGATTCTTCCCGGGCTGATCGGCCTGGGGGTGCTGAGCCATAATGGGCATGGCATCCAGCTAGTCTCGGCGGCAACCGCCAAGCCCGGCCAATACACCTATAACGACGTGCTGCCGCTGCTTTTGGTGCGCTACGCCGGACCGGGGCTATTAGGGCTAGGGGTGACGGCGCTGATCGCGGGCTTCATGTCGGGCATGGCCGGCAATGTCAGCGCATTTGCCACGGTCTGGACTTACGACATTTACCGGCCGCTGATCCGGCCGCTTTTCCGGCCAGAAGCGCAATCCGCCGCCGCCGGCGCCGGGGCGGACAGCGCCCAGACCAGCGCCGTTTCCACGCAGGGGGATGAGGTAGCGGCCGCAGCCGGCGACGATCAGCATTATTTGAAGATGGGCCGCTGGAGCACTATTGTCGGGGTGCTGATCAGCATCGGCACCGCCTATATCGCGATGCACTTCAGCAGCATCATGGATTACGTGCAGGCGCTCTTCAGCTTTTTTGTCGCGCCGCTGTTCGGCACCATTGTCCTGGGCATGCTCTGGAAGCGGGCTACCCCGGCGGGGGGCTTCTGGGGCCTGCTGGCGGGCACCATCAGCTCCATCAGCATGTTTCTGTGGGTAAAATTTCAGCCCAGCGCCCTGAGCATCATTGCCCTTTCTCACTACGCAAAACCGATGGCGCAAGACATGTATCAGGCGCTGTGGTCGTGGTGCATCTGCGTGGGAGTCACAGTTCTGATAAGTTACGCCACGGCGCCCCTGCCCGAGGCCCGGCTGCAGGGCCTGGTGTACGGCTGCACCGAAATTCCCTCGCAATCGCATTTGCGCTGGTATCAGAAGCCGTTTTTCTGGGGCATGCTGGCGATCGTGGTGCTGGTGATTTTAAATATCATGTTCTGGTAAGCGCTTTCGGGAAACCGTCATGAGTGAAAAACAACCTTTGCCGATCTGGTTTTTTATTGGCCTGCTGCTGCTGCTCTACGGGATCCTGATCCTGATTGCCGGCATTATGCAGTTTTCGCATCCACCGGCCACGGTGCTGGCGCAACTACACCCAACATTCTGGGGCGGGGTGGTGCTGACCGTGCTGGGCGGGGCGTACGTCTGGATTTTCCGCCCCCGCCGCTCCTTGCGGAAATGAGATCCGGATCCCCAATGGGCGGTCCCGCGGCGCCTCTTCCGCCCGCCTATCGCATTTACAAGGAGTTTGCTCCCGGACTGCAGTTGAGCTAGGCTTAAAAGTTGTACAGGCGAAACGATTGCATGCCAGCCAATCCCCCAATCGCGCGGCTCTTGTTAGTGGACGATGATGAACTGGTGCGGATTTCGATTCGGGACAATCTTACCGCCCGCGGCTATGAATGCGTAGAGGCCAGCCATGGCGGCGCCGCCTTGCAGATGCTGCAAGCCGATACGCCCGATGTGATCATCAGCGATATCGCCATGCCGGTGATGGGCGGCATTGAGTTTGTGGTGAAATGCCGGGCCATGGGCTGCCAGACCCCGATTATTCTGCTCACTGGGGTGAATGATTCTTCCGTGCGCACGCTGGGGCAGGATGTGGGCGCATTTGAATGCATTTCGAAGCCGCCCGACTATAATCAGCTCGACCGCATGATCAAGCTGATGATGGCGCTCGACCTGCCTGCCTGAGCGCAACTCCCCTCCAGCCAGATTTTTCCGGTGGCAGACAGCCTGGAAAGCCGTTGCAGGCCTGAAAACGATTACAGCAAGCTGGGATCAAATGAACCGGCCTGGGGCAGGGCCGAGGCGGCGTTGCGGCCAGGTTCCAGCCGCGGCCGGGGTTCATCGGGCAGATAAAAGTTATAAAACAGCCGCGCCAGTGCGCGTTCCCGCATTTCTTCCCGGCCGATGCGCGCCGCATATACAAAAGCCCGGCCGCGTTTCTCCCGCGCAGCCGCCTGTTTGCGGGTGAGCCGATCGAGCAGGGTCTGTACCGTGGTATATGCCAGCGGCCGGCCCTCGCGTGCGATCGCATCCCGCACTTCTCGAACCGTGGCTGGCGCCTGGCGCCAGAGCACTCGCATACACTCCAATTCCAACTGCGGCAAATCGAGCAGAGCCGAGCGGGAAAGCGGACCGGGAGAGAGCGGTTCGGGCATAACTCAGGTTTCCGGGGCGGAGGAAGCGGCGGCGGCTTCGGGCGCGGTTTGTTCGCGCAGCCAGTCCTGCCAATGCAGCAGGGAACGCTCAAGCGAAGGGTTATAGCCGCTCCACTCCGCTTCGCCGGCTTGCTCGAGGCTGGCGCGCATGGCATGCAATTTGGAGTCGAGATCGTCGAGATAATGCAGCACCAGGGCTTCGGGGAACATGGGCAGCTTAGGTGAACCGAACTCGTATTTACCGTGATGACTGATGATCAAATGCTCCAGCAGGGTGCGCAAGGCGGGAGGGAAACCGGGCAACGCACGGGTTTTATCGCGCAATATTTCCAGGCCCAGGATCATATGGCCGAGCAACTGCCCCGGGGTGGTATAGACAATGGCGCGATCATATTCCAGTTCTTCAATTTTGCCGAGATCATGCAGGATGATTCCGGCCAGCAACAGGTCGCCATCGAGCCAGGGATAGTTGGGCAGCAGCAGACGCGCGGCCCGGCCCAGCGAACAGATATGTTCTAACAGCCCGCCCAGGTAGGCGTGATGCAGCGATTTGGCCGCCGGCGCCCGCCGCAACCGGGAAGAGATGGCAGGATCGTCGAGGAGAGCAAGCAGCAATTGCCGCAACTGAGGATGGCCGACCGCCTCTACCCAACCGCGCAATTCAGCCCAGAGAGCGTTGATATCGGCGCGGGTGGCAGGCAAAAAATCGGCCAGGTCGTATTCATGGGCTTCAAGCCGGCGCAGCCGCTGAATTTGAAGCTGCGGCCGATTGCGGAAAAGAACGAGCTTGCCCTGAACTTTTATGATGTCGTCGCGCTCAAACTGCGACTGCAACTCCGGCACCTGATCCCAGACTTTAGCGTCAAATTCCCCGGTACGATCGCAGAGCACCAGGCTGAGGTAAGGATCTCCGTTTTTATTCAGCCGCAGTTCCTTGCTTTTGACCAGAAAGGAGTCAGTCAGGGCCTCGCCCGCGGCCAGTTCCCGCGCGAAGCGTTGCTTCATGGGGGGCAAAGCGGCGGCGGCTTCTGGCCTGGAGTCGGGCATAGAATATCGTGTGATCCTCAGCCGATGACGGTTCCTTCATTAGCTGCCGGTAAAGCCGCTGCTATTGCCCGAGCCAGGCTTTTTAATGGGCTTGGGCATATCCTGGGGCAGCACCCGTTCAAAACGGGTCAAGTTCACGCCTGAGGAAGGACGGCTGCCGGTATCTAAAAACCCCTGCGCCAGCTTGATATAAGCTTTATGCCGCAAGTGGGTGAGATAACGGCGCAGTTCCGGGCCCAGCTTTTTTTCGTAAATGATGTTTTCAATTTTCTGTGAGGCGCTGGCCAGACTTTCTTCCCCGGCATGATGCACCGCCAGGACTTTATACAGATAGTATCCATTGGCGCGGGTCAGCACCGGCGAAACATGACCCGTGGCCA
The DNA here is from genome assembly GCA_021818645.1 of Acidobacteriota bacterium. Classification (GTDB taxonomy): domain Bacteria; phylum Acidobacteriota; class Terriglobia; order Terriglobales; family SCQP01; genus JAKAZV01. Next base: position 5,213 of record JAKATS010000083.1, read on the forward strand.
GGGGCAACACCGCCTGAGCCACCGACGGCGCCAGTTGCGATTTCTGGAAGTAGCCCAGGCTGCCGCCCTGGGCCGCGGTGGATCCGTTCGAATATTGTTCCGCCATCTGGCTGAAACTGGCGCCATTGGCCACGCGCGCCTGAATTTCCTGGGCCAGTTTTTTCAATTTAGGCCATTCAGAGGCGGGTTTGCCCTTGCGGGAGATAAAGATCTCAGCCAGATCCACTTCGTCAGGCCGGATGAACTGCTTCCGATGGGCAAGGTAGTAGGCCTTGACCTCGGCCGGGGTGATCTGGATGCGAGGCGCCACATCGGATTCGATGACCTTGCGGGTCAAAATTTCATCGCGGATATTGTGCCGGAATTCGCTATAACTCATGCCCTGGGCGCGAATGGCCTGGCGCAGGGCGCGCATGGTGGGCAGGTGCATGCTGCGCCGGATCGAATCCAAACGGCGAATAGTATCGGTTTCAGCGCTCAGTCCCATGTCACTGGCCCGCTCGAGCAACAGCCGCTGATCAATCAGGTCGCGCAGCAGATTTTTTTTCTGTGCCGCGTAAGCGGCGCCGGCCTGATCGCCGTCGCGCTGTTTGAGTTCGGCCTTGAGCTGCGCTTTCGACTGATCGTATTGAACAGAAGTGATCACCTTGTCGTTAATGCGAGCGATAATGCGCTCGACGATCTGCACCGGGGCCACCGGATGCACAAGAACCGCGCCGGGCCTGGAGGGGGATTGCCCCCAGGCGGTGAGGGTGAAGAAGGTGAGCGCCAGGGTTCCGGCACCGCAGGTAAAGAAAGGCAAACGGGTGCGCATAAAAAACTTCCGTCCCACAAATCATACCGCAACCGGCGGATCGAAAACCGCCGCCATGAGTCCCCTGACTTAGACACACCCAATCGCCGCGGCGGAACATCCCTTGCTACAATAAAGCCCAATGGCGCGGCGCGCGATCATCGCGTTCGGATGCGCCGGAGGCAAAAGATGAAAATGAAAAGGTTCGTTATTTTAGGGTGCATAGTGGTGAGCTGGAGCCTAGCCGCCTCCGGGCTGTGGGCCGCTCAGATCGGTTCCGAGGCGCAAGTGGTGATTCCAAGTTCGGCCCAGCAGATCATCAGCGTCAAATATTCCCGCCTGCAAGATCCCATGGTGCAGCCGATTCTACAGCAGGTGATGCCCGGCGGCATTGCCCGCATTAACGCCATCATCGCCCAGGCCGGTCTACGGCCGCGCGATGTACAACGGGTGGATTTCGCCACCTTCGCGCTGCGCAAAGGGCTGGGCATGATTACGGTGCTCGAGGGCAATTTTCTGCATTTCAATCGGGCGCGATTTTTTCATCCCACTAAAAAGCAGCCCCGGCCGCCCCATTTTCTGGGAGTGAACTACTACATGACGGGAGGCTGGGATGTGTATTTGCCCGATAACACGACCCTGGTGGCCGGCAGCCTGCCCGAGCTGCGGCAGTCCATTCGAGCCGAGCAGAGCGCCATTCCCAATCTGGAAGCAAATGACCGGATGTCGAGCCTGATCAGCGGCACGCAGGACACCGATGCCTGGAGCGTGCTCGATGCCGCCGGCGCCCGCAATGTGATGATGTCGCTGGCAGGTGCCCAGGGTAAACTGGGCGCCTTGCTGGGCAGCCAGTTCCGGGGCGCGCGGTATACCCTCGACTTTTCGGATGGCGTGAAGCTGAATCTGGAAGTAGTCGCGCGGGATTCGATGGATGCGGCCACGCTCAGCACTGGTCTGCAAGCGGCCTTGCTGTACCGGGCTGCGGCCGAACCCAATCCCCTACTGAAACGCCTGCTGGGCCAGGTACAGGTGGATTCCGCCGGCCGGCACGTGTTCATGCAGGTTACCTCGCCGGAAAATCAACTCGCCGAAATTGCCAACAGCCCGCTGTTTCACAGCATCATGCGATAGATCCAACAGCAAAAGCAGATAAACCGAAAAACTTTAATTCGATTCCACAAAAAAGGAATTGGGAGAAAGTAAAAAGCCATGCCCATCGTCGCCGCCTACGCCGCCGCCTCCGCCACCGATCCGTTAGCCCCGTTTCGCCTCGAACGCCGCGAGCCGCGCGCGCACGAGGTCGCGATCAAGATTCAGGCCTGCGGCATTTGCCATACCGACATTCACCAGACACGCAACGAATGGGGCAATTCCACTTTCCCCATGGTGCCGGGCCACGAAATCACCGGAGTGGTGACCGCGACCGGCGCCCAGGTTACGAAATTCAAAGCCGGCGACCGGGTAGGGGTGGGATGCTTTGTGGACTCCTGCCGCACCTGCCAACCCTGCCGCCGGGGTGAAGAACAGTACTGCGATCGAGGGCCGGTGTTTACCTATAACGGTCAAGAAGCTGATGGCACGCCGACGCAGGGCGGCTATTCCGCCGCGATTGTCGCCGATGAGAATTACGTGCTGCGGATCCCCGCGAACCTTCCACTCGACGGCGCCGCGCCGCTTTTATGTGCGGGCATTACGCTTTATTCCCCCCTGCGCCACTGGCATGCCGGGCCGGGCGTCAGGGTGGGCGTTGTGGGGCTGGGCGGACTGGGACATATGGGGGTAAAACTGGCCCATGCGATGGGCGCCGAGGTCACGGTATTCAGCCAGTCGGAACGCAAGCGCGAGGACAGCCGCCGGCTGGGGGCCGATCATTTTTATGCGGTGAGCGGGGTAAATTCGGTGGCCGGTCAGGAACGCAGCTACGACCTGATCCTGAACACGGTTTCGGCCCCGCTGGACTGGAGTCTTTATCTGAACCTGCTCAAGCCCGACGGCAGCCTGGTGATTCTGGGCGTGCCGCCGGCGCCGGTGCCGGTGCATGCCCTGCCCCTGGTGGCCGGGCGGCGCACGCTGGCCGGCTCGATGATCGGGGGGATTCGCGAGACCCAGGAAATGCTCGATTTCTGCGGCCGCGCGGGGATTACCAGCGATATTGAAACAATTGCCATTTCGCAGGTGAATCAGGCTTATGACCGCATGCTGAAAAGCGATGTGCGCTACCGCTTTGTGATTGATATGGCCACGCTGAAATCGAGCTAAACGAGCAGCAGTGGCGGGGCCGCTTTTCCAGCTTCGCGATTCCCCCTCTCATGCAAACTACGCTTGAATGGGCCATTTGTTTTTCTCAGGTTCCAGCGATCGGCCTCGGTGGCCCACGGAAGGGCCATTCCTATCCGCCCCGCCTTGCTGCGCAAGGCTGGGTCTCCGGCGGCCCCATCCCGCTTCGCAGAACGGGGGGCCCGGACCCGCGATCTTGCATTGCTCCACAGCGACTCGGCCGGGACGTCATGCTGCGGACCGCGCACGAATTCATTGGTTTCCGGTTTCCGGCACGCCCGTGGGATACAGCGACAGGTTGTGCGCGCTATTGATCAGGGCCATGTGGGTGAAGGCCTGAGGAAAGTTTCCCAATAAGCCATCGGCTTCGCCGGACTCGGACGGTCGAGGTTCCAGCTCTTCCGAAAAAAGTCCCAGGCAGCTGCCCCGCGCCAGAATCTGTTCGAATAAATTGCGGGCTTCCCGGGTTTGACCTGAGAGAGTAAGGCAGTCAATCAGCCAGAAGCTGCAGATGGAAAAAGTAGCTTCGCCGCCGCCGACGCCATCATTATTGGTATTTTCATAACGCCAGACCAAAGGTCCATTGGCCAATTTGTTCCGAATGGCGCGCAGAGTGGACTGCATACGCGGGTCGCGCGGCTTGAGAAAGCGCACCAAAGGCAACAACAGCAGGCTGGCATCGAGCACATCGTTATCCAACGTCTGGGCGAAGGCATGGATACGGCTGCGATAGCCCTGCTGCCAAATCGTGCGGCGCAGTTCCGTGGCTTCCGCCTGCCAGCGCTGGCGCGGGGCCGGCAGACGGTATTTGCGGGACAGTTTGATGCCCCGATCCAAGGCGACCCAGCACATGAGCTTGGAATAAACAAACTGCCGCGGTCCGCCGCGAACTTCCCAGATGCTTTCATCTTTTTCCCGCCAATGAGCGGCGGCATAATCCACTAATTGGCAGAGCACCTGCCACAATTCTGGTTCGAGGCCATCCCGCCATTTGGCATAGGTATAGGCAGCATCGAGGATTTCGCCATAAATATCCAGTTGCGATTGCGCGGCCGCGCCGTTGCCGATGCGGACCGGGTGCGAGTTGCGATAACCGCTCAGCCAAGGCAGTTCCTGTTCCGGCAACCGGCTATCGCCATCCACCCGGTAACAGACCTGCAGCGGCAAAGGATGCCGGCGCGCCAGATCCGAGATAAAGCGCAGAAAACGGCCAGCCTCATCGTGATAGCCGAGTAGTGAAAGACCGTACAACGCAAAGGTGCCGTCGCGGGGCCAGCAATAGCGGTAATCCCAGTTGCGCGATCCGCCGATTCTTTCCGGCAGGCTGGTGGTCGGAGCGGCGACTAAAGCTCCGGTCGGTTCATAAATCAAAGCCTTCAATACCAGAGCGCTGCGCATGACCTGCTCCTGATACGGACCCTCGTAACGGCTGCGAGCGGCCCAGCGCCGCCAGTAGCGCAGCGTGGCGTCCAGGGAAGCGAGCAGATCGGATTCCCGGAGGGGATTGGGTTTGCCGCCCCAAGCCAGCGAGAAGGCCCGGCTTTCGCCGGCGCGCAGGCGAAAGCGAGCGCCCAGCCCCTGCGCTAGCGGCTGGAGCGCGATGGGCGATTGCAGCCATAAACCGATGTCATTCGCCGCATGCCAGAGATGGATAGGGGGTTGGGTTTGGATGGCGCGCCAGGCCGAACGATGCCGCCCGTAGCCGGGCGCGGCATCACAGACCATCTCAATCTCCACATCGCCCTGCAGCATCTCCAGGCGGCGAAAGACGGCGCCCTGATCGAGGGCCTGGGGACGCGGCTCGGGAGCAAAGCGGGGCGGCATCCAGTCCGTCAGGCGCAGATGCAGGCCGGGACGGCGGAATTCGGTGATCAGCACATTGGTGCGGGCTGCATAATGCTGCTGGCCCGCATCCAGCGCCAAGGGACACAGTCTCCAACTTCCGCCGTGCTCGGGATCGAGCAGAGAGGCAAAAACCGAGGGACTATCAAAGCGCGGCAGACAGAGCCAACCGAGCGAGCCATCGCGGGCGATGAGCGCGGCGGTATGCCCATCGGCTATCAGTCCATAATCCGCAATGGAGGGAGTGAACGGCATCAAAAGAACCTGTTTATAAAGCCGGATTGGGTGAAATTTGCCGGATGCATGCAGCTTTTTTTCCGCTCATAATTCTGCATACACACGAAATTGTTGCGCTGGAAAAGCCGCAAACCTGCCCTTGGCAAGATTACCAGCACCGAGGAATATACGAAGCGATAAGCATCGTAGAGCTGCGTTGCCGTCGCTTGCCGATCCTCATGTATATCCATATACATTCCGGTTGGCTCGCTCCTTGCGCCTTGCTTTGCTCGCTTCTCACTTCGCCTCAGCTTTATCCATAAGCAGAGAGCCGGGGCCTGGAAGGCAACTCCGGCTTACCCTCTCGATCTTGGCTTTCTCAATTCATCGGTGAACTCATGGGCTACCGCTGATTGATGAGACAGGTTCCAGCCGGATTCGATCCGGATGACAACAGCATGGCCCCGTTCGTAGAATGATTAGAGTATGGGAGCGAGATCACTATGATGCATGTATGTTCGCGGACAAATTTTTACTCAGCCTTACGCCTTTCGGCCATACTAGCGGGATTATCGGCAACGATCGCCGCTCAATCACTGACCCATGGCCGGCCGCAGCATTTTCCCAAACCATTTACCACTCCGGTAAAGGCCTTTTCACCGCAGAAAGCAGCCCCACCACCGGGCTGGCATCCGAGGGCGCCGCACGGATTCATGGTGACGCAATATGCCCGCGGGCTGCGTAATCCGCGCTGGCTGGCGATCGCGCCCAACGGCGCATTGTTTGTCGCCGAAACCGGACCCGGGCGGGTGCTGGTGCTGACGCATGCCCATGCCCAGCCGTCGGTTTTTGCCCATGGCCTGCGCCGGCCTTTCGGCATCGCCTTCCATGGACACTATGTGTATATCGCCGATACCAATGAAGTGCTACGGTATCCGTTCAATGCCCAAACCAACCGAGCCACCGGTCCGGCGCAAAAAATTCTCGCCCTGCCCGGCGGCGGCATGCATTTTACCCGCAGCATCGCTTTCAGCCGCCAGGGCCGGCATATGTTTGTGAGCGTCGGCTCGGATTGCAACGTCTGTATTGAAAAAGACCCACGCCGCGCGGCCGTGCTGGAAGCCACGCCGGAAGGCAAGGACATGCATATTTACGCCAGCGGCCTGCGCAACTCCGTCGGACTGGGAGTGAACCCGGTGAGCGGACAGGTCTGGTCGGCGGTGAACGAGCGGGATATGCTGGGCAACGCCATACCGCCCGATTATTTCACCCATCTGAAGCCCGGCGGCTTTTATGGCTGGCCGTACAGCTATATCGGCCAACATCTCGATCCCCGGATTCATCATAAAAATCCCGGCTTGGTGTCGCGCGCAATCATTCCCGATGTTTTGCTGGGTCCACATTTCGCACCGCTGCAGTTCGCGTTTTATACCGGACGGCAATTTCCGGCCCAGTACCACGATGGCGCTTTCATTGCCGAACACGGTTCCTGGAACAGCTCGGTGCTGCACGGCTATTATGTAGCCTTTGTGGCCTTCAAAGGCGGACAGCCGGAGAGCGCGCCGCGGCCGTTTCTGCGTGGGTTTGTAAAAAGCCGCACCCAGGGAACGGTTTATGGCCGCCCGGTGGGCGTGGCCGTGGGCCGGCATGGATCGTTATATATCAGCGACGATACCGGCAACGTGATCTGGAAGGTAAAGAAGCGGTGATGCAACCCGGATCTAACGCCCGGAGGCTATGGGCTGGGCAGAACGAGCGGGCAGGCCGGGAACC
>JAKATS010000263.1 GCA_021818645.1 Acidobacteriota bacterium
ATGCAGTATTCGCCGCGCAATGCCCTGCCGGCGCTCTCGGTGGTGGATGGCGGCATGCTGGAACTGGTGCGGGAAGCCGGCGTGGAAGTCATCAGCTCGGCGGATCTGGTGGCGGAACTGGAGGCGGTGTGGACGCCCGCGCAACTGGAATCACACCGCCAGGCGGGCAAAGTGATTGACCGGGTGATCGCGACCGCCTTCCGCCGCATCCGCCAGCAGCTTGACGCAGAGAAAAAACTCAGCGAATACGACCTGCAACAGTGGATCATCGGGCGCATGGCGGCTGAGGGGGTCACGACGGAAGAACCGCCGATCGTGGCTGTCAATGCACATGCCGGCGATCCGCATTATGAGCCGGCGGCCACCGGCTCGGCATTGATTCAGAACGGCGATCTGGTGTTGCTCGATGTCTGGGGCCAATGCCAGAATCCGCAAGCGGTCTATTACGACGTGACCTGGGTCGGCATTGCCGCGCCGCGGCCCCTGCTCAAGATTGCGCGCGCGTTCCATCATGTTCGCGCGGCACGCGATGCGGCCTTTGCCTTGATTCAGGGCCGCATGCGGGCGGGCGAGGCGGTGCAGGGATGGGAAGCCGACCGGGCGGCGCGGCAGGTGATGGAAAAGGCCGATGTGGCCGGGCATTTCACCCATCGCACCGGGCATTCCATCGGCACTTCCGTGCATGGCTTTGGGCCCAATCTCGACAGCCTGGAAACCCATGACATTCGCCGGCTGCGCCCAGGACATGGTTTTTCAATCGAGCCGGGGTTGTATTACGCCGGCTTTGGCATCCGGCTCGAGATCAATGTTTTTTTGCACGAGCGGGAAGCAGAAATTACCGGGCCCATTCAGAACGAATTGATTACAATATAGTTTTTGAGCGGAAATCCGTCCGGCGGCATTTTATTTCCAATCCCATGTCCACCCGCAATGATTCCACCGCCCTGGCGGCGGCCGCAGCGAGCGCCACGCGGCGCGCCAACCTGATCGCCATCCTGAGCTGGTTGGCGCCCGGGGCAGGCTATTTCTGGCTGAAAAAATGGACCCGCGGCGCGCTGATTGCCACGGCGGTCATCGGCATGTTTCTGCTGGGGCTGGGGATGCAGGGGCAGATTTATCAGTTTTCACAATTAGGCGACCTGCTGAGCATCCTGGGCTGGATCGGAGATGTCTGTGGGGGTGGAATGTACTTTGTGACGCAACTACTGGGCGCGGGCGCGGGCAACGCCTATACAGTCTGGGGCAACTATGGCACGACATTTCTGATCAGCGCCGGGCTGCTCAATCTGCTGGCCGCAACCGATGTGCGAGATATCGCGCTGGGGCGGAAAAAGTAACCGCCGCAACCTCATGACATACGCATTTTTTATCTGGCTGATGGCGCTGAAATTTTCCCACTTCACCACGGTGATTTTATTCGCGCTTTGCGCTTCGGTGGTTTTCGCCATCACCCTGCGCGAAGAACCGCGCGAACAGATCAAATACGGCGCTTTCTGCTTTGCCAGCTTTCTGGGCGCGACCATCGTGGCCGGCTGGGTTATGTATTGGATCAATCCGCGATAGCGGCGGTTATTTCACGCCCACCGGCTGGCGCTCTCCCAGCACCGATTCGGTCAGCTCCAGCAAGCGCGCCAGGCCAGCATGCAGATTAGCGCCCAGATCCAAGCGCAGCACCCGGCGCTGATGCGCGGTCAACGACTGAAAATCGCCGATGGCCTGCGCCTGAAAGAGAGTGGCGAAATCATATTGCTGGCCGGGAATGGCCACCGGACCGGCCGAGATAGCGGCGCTGGTGGAAGTAAGCTGCAGAAATACACCGGTATTGGGACCGCCTTTGTGCAACTGGCCGGTGGAATGCAGAAAGCGCGGGCCAAAGCCGAGTGTGGTCGCGGTTTTCAACCGGTTGCGCAGCAGCACCCGTAAATCGCGCAACTGAGCCTGCAGGCGCGGGCTGGACTCGGCATACACCATTAAAGCGACATAATCGCCCGGGCGCACCGATTCGAGCAGTCTGGCCAGGGCCGCCGCCACCGAAGCGGCCGGCTGGGCGGCGTAGGCGGCCAGGGCCGATGGGGCCATGCCTTTTTCCTGGTCGCGCGCTACGGGCGCGGCCTCCAGGCCGGCCTGACGGGCGCCCAATTTCAGAAAATCCTGCAGCACGCGGCTGGTATTGTCTTTACTCTCCTGCACATTCGGTTCATCGAAGGGGTTGATGCCCAGCACGGCTCCGGTCATGGCCGTGGCGAATTCCCAGCGATAAAATTCCGCGCCCAGATCGTAGGCATCGTTCAGCGCCAGGGAGACGACCGGCGCGCCCGCCTTGAGCTGAGCGGCGGCCCACTCATCACCGGCGCCGGGCACGGCTTCGGAAGCCAGGCGCAGGCGAATGAAGACACGGTCGGAACCATAATCAGAAACCGAACCGGCCGGCTCGCCATCCACGGGAACCAGGCCTTTGCCCGATTTGCCGGTGCTTTCCGCAAGCAACTGCTCAGCCCAGGAACCAAAGCTGGCCAATGCGGGGCTGGCCAGCAAGGTGACTTTATCGCGGCCGGACGCGGCCCAGCCGCCGAGAAACGCCCCCAACTGCGCGCCGGGGTTCTGCTGGAGTTCCGCTTGCGCGCCGCAGGCATTTTGCATGACTTCGGCGCGGTTGAGCAGTTGTTGCAAATCAATGCCCAGCCAGGCGGCGGGAACCAGGCCGAAGAGCGAAAGCGCGGAGTAGCGGCCGCCGATGTCGGGGGGATTGGTGAAGACATGGCGAAAACCATGCTCGCCGGCCAATTTTTCGAGACTGGTGCCCGGATCGGTGATGGCGGCAAAATAATAGCCCGGCTTTTGTCCCGCTTTTACGGCCGCGCCGACGCGGCCCCAGAAATAGGCGAACAGGCTATTGGGCTCGATGGTGCCCCCGCTCTTACTGGAAACGATGAAAAGGGTGGAAGATAAATCGAGCCGGGCGGCCAGGTGCGCGATCGCGGCCGGATTGGTGGTATCGAGCACATGCAGAGTCAGGCCGGACGCAAGGCCGGCGGCGGCAAAGACTTCGCGATAGACTTCGGGCGCCAGACTGCTGCCGCCCATGCCCAGCAGCACCGCAGCGCGCAGGCCATCCTGCTTGCAGCCGGCGATAAATGCCTGAATTTCCGGCAAGCGCGGCCGCATGGTGCCAGCCAGCTCGAGCCAGCCCAGGCGGTTACGGATTCGACCGCCGACTTCGGCATCGGAACTCCAGAGTGCCGCGTCCCGGGCCCAGATGCGGCGCGCCGCCTGGGATTCTTCCAGTAGGCTGAGCGCATTTTCCCATGGTTTCTGGTTTTGCGCCGCGAGCGATTGTGCCGGCAGACATTCATCCTTGAGCTGGGCGATTTTGCCCCGCAAGGTTTCCAACAACTCGTTATACGAAGCGGTAAACAGGTCCACGCCTTCATCCTGCAAGCCACGCAGTTCAGCTTCAAAATCTATGCCGGCCTGGGCGAGACCGGCGAGCACCGGTCCGGCCTGGGCGAGGGTGGGGCGCAGGTTGTCGCCGGGATGGCCGTGATCACGGAATGCGGCCACGGTGACATCGGGCATGGTATCCACGGTATCGGGCGCGACCAGGGCGTCGGCATAGACGGTATCGGGGTACTTGGGATTTTTGGTGCTGGTGGAGGCCCACAACAGCCGCTGCGGACGCGCTCCGGCGGCGGCCAGCCGCTGCCAGCGCGGCGAGGCGGTCACTTCGAGAAAGTGCTGATACATGCGCTGCGAGTTGGCGATGCCGGCTTTGCCTTCGAGCTTTTCAAAAGCAGCCGCGCGGCTGGGATTCTGCCGGGCCAGCTCGGCCAGTTTGCGGTCAATGCGCGTATCTACCCGGCTGACAAACAGGCTGGCCACCGACGCCAGGCGCTGAATGGGCTGGCCTTGCGCCAGACGCGTCTCCAGCGCGGTCAGATAAGCCTCCAGAACCGCCTGATAGGCGGCGAAGTCGAACATGAGGGTAATGTTGATGTTGATGCCTTCGGTCAGCAATTGCCGAATGGCGGGAATGCACTCCGGCGTGGAGGGCACTTTGACCATGACATTGGGCCGGTTGAGCCGGCGCCACATTTCCCGCGCCTGCGCCACCGTGGCCGCGGCATCGCGGGCGAGATCGGGAAAAACCTCGATGCTGCAAAAGCCATCACGGCCCTGGCTGGCGTCGTAGACGGGTCGGAACAGATCACAGGCCGCGCCAATATCTTCGATTTCGAGCTCAAGAAACACCTGTCCCGGAGTCTCGTTCAGGTGACGGCGAAGGGAGGCATCATAATCGGCGCTGCCGGAAATGGCTTTGGCAAAGATGGTTGGGTTGGAAGTCAGCCCGCGCAGGCCATCTTCCTCAATCATGCGCTTGAGTTCGCCGCCGGTGATCAGAGAACGGCGGATATTGTCGTACCAGAAGCTTTGGCCAAAGTCGAGCAGCTGACGCAAAGGATTTTGTGCCATGGGAACTTACCTCACACCTTCTATTTTTGCATTAAATCGAGAGGACATCACCGGCTCAGCGAGAGATGCGAGTTAGCGCAAGCACCGGAGACTCGGGCGCAGGGTGCGATACAAACAGCCAGATTGACAGGACCCATTCAGGAGCAGGAAAACCGGCGCTCGATGGCGAGGATTTTTCCCACCCGACGGCGGTGCCGCTCCAGGCCGGAAAACCTGGCCTGCAGCCAGACGCGCAGAATTTCCGCGGCCAGTTCGGGACCGATGACGCGGGCGCCGAGGCAGAGCACGTTGCAGTCATCATCTTCCCTGCCCTGATGGGCGCTGAAAGTGTCGTGACACAAGCCGGCGCGGATGCCGGGAATTTTGTTGGCGGCGACGGTGGCGCCCACGCCGCTGCCGCAGATCAGCACGCCGGCTTCCGCGCGTCCATCGAGGATAGCCTGGCCGAGGGCGAGGGCATAGTCGGGGTAATCCACCGGCGCTTCGGAATCGGTGCCCAGATCGAGCACCTCGGCGTGCTGCGCGGCCAACTCGGCCAGCAGGCGCGCCTTCAGAGGAAAGCCGCCGTGGTCGCAAGCAATGGCAATTTTCATAATGAATTTGGCTTGATCGCCAGTTTCAGGTCATGCATGGCGATCTGCAAGTCTTTCCACGCTTCTTTTTTCTGGCGCGGATCGCGCAGCAGGTAGGCGGGGTGATAGGTGACCAGAACGCGGGCCGGCCAGCCGGAAATCGCCAGCGCATGGATGCGGCCGCGGAGGGCATTGAGCGGGCCACGGCCGGGCTGGGTACCCAGCAGAGCATGCGCCGCGGTCGCCCCCAGGGCGATGATCAGTTCGGGCGCGAGAGCGCGCAATTGCCGGTGAAGAAACGGCAGGCAGGCGGCGATTTCGTCGGCTTCGGGGGTGCGATTATCGGGCGGGCGGCATTTGACCACGTTGCAGATGTAAACCTGGGAACGGGCCAGACCCATGCCTTTTTCGATCATGTCCGTCAGCAATTGGCCGGCGCGGCCGACAAAAGGCAAACCCTGCTGGTCTTCATCGGCGCCCGGGCCTTCACCGACGAAGACCAGACGGGGCTGGGCATGGCCGTCGCCAAATACGATGCTGTGACGGCCGAGCGCATGCAGCTTGCAGCGGGTACACTCCCCCAGCTCGGAGCGGATGGCAGAAAGCGATTCCGCTACCGGACGGCTGACTTGATCGTTCGTTTTCGGCATGGCGGGGATGGAAAAGGAAAACGCATCCGCGGCGGCCCCTCCGGCCGAAGCAGCCACGGTGCGCCGCGCAGCCGGCGCAATGGGCGGTGAAGCCGAACGGGAGCCGGGCGCAGGCGAAGCCGGAGGTGAGGCCGAACGGGCGGCAGCGGGCGCGGACTCCACGGCCGCCGCAGGGTTTGCGGGAGCGAAAAGGCGCGGGTCGAGGGTGGTGGATTCCAACCCCAGATCGCGGACAAAGCGCAGGTATTCGGCCAGAGACTGACGGATTTCAGTTTTCATGCCGGGACCCGCCGGGGTTCGGTTCGCGCCGGATCTGCCGATTTTTTCAGTTCCAGGGCCAGATCCAGAATATGGTCCGCCAGTTCGCGTTTGGCGGCGCGGGGCAGATGCTGGCTCCGCTCCGGAGTTAGCCACACGGCCTGATTGTAATCGCTCTCAAGCCCGGCATCGGAGCGGCTGATGTCATTGAAGACGATGGCATCGGCATGTTTGGCCAGCAATTTGGCGCGGGCACGCTCGAGCGCGGCGGAGTCGGCGCCGGATTCGGCGGCAAAACCAATCAGGAGCTGGCGCTGTTTCCGCAGGCCCAGGCCCGCCAGAATATCGGGCGTAGGAGTCAGGTCCAGCTGCCAGTCGCCGGAGGGTTTGGGCAGTTTGCCGGCATGCGGCCGGCGCGGCTGAAAATCAGCGACCGCGGCCGCCAGTATGGCCAGATCACAGGCGGCAAACGCCTGCCGCGCCGCAGCGTCCATTTCACGGGCACTGTGTACGGGAATGAATTCCAACTGGCCGGCGGGAGCCGCGGGCGCGGGCAGCGCCACCGGACCGCTGATCAGGATCACGCGCGCGCCGCGGGCCAGAGCGGCCGTGGCCAAGGCATACCCCATGCGCCCGCTGGAACGATTGCTGATGAAGCGCATGGAATCCAGGGCTTCACGGGTGGGACCGGCGGTGATCAGCACGGTCTTACCCGCCCAGTCCCGGCGGGGCGCCAGAACCGCCCGGACGGCGGCGACGATCGCCTCGAGCGCGGCCAACCGGCCGGCGCCTTCCAGGCCGCAGGCCAGTTCGCCGGATTCCGGCTCGATGACCCGTACCCCGCGGCGGCGCAGAATTTCCAGATTGTCGCGCGTGGCCGGGTGTTCCCACATGCAGGTATTCATGGCGGGCGCCAGCAGCACCGGCGCCGGCGTGGCCAGATAAACCGCTCCCAGCAGATCGTCGGCCCGGCCCGCGGCCAGGCGCGCGATGCGATCCGCGGTGGCAGGCGCGATGAGCAGAAGATCGGTATTTTGCGCGAGCTGGATATGCTCGATCGAGCTTTCCCAAAGAATATCGGGGTCCGGAGACGCGGAATTTTCCGTCTGAGCGGGGAACAGATCGGTCAGAACTTTAGAGCCGGTCAGCGAAGCGAGCGTCAGCGGACGGATGAATTCCTGAGCCGCCCGGGTCATCAGCACGCGCGGGCGCGCGCCGGCGGACTGGAGCAGACGCACCAGTTCGGCGGCTTTATAGGCGGCAATACTGCCGCAAACTCCCAGCAGAATGCGCGGCCCCGCAGGAGATGGGGACGGTGGGTTCATGCCAAGCGGCCACCAGGATTCAGCGGCCATGATCAAGACCAATCCAGAAGCGGACTCAACTTTTATATCCGGACTAGTCTTTTCCGCCCGGTTTTTCCGCATCGGCGCCGGGGCGGTAATACTCAATCGCACCCGCCATGACTTCCTGCTGAGCCACGCGGGTAGGTTTGCGCGAGGCACTGTTCAGCACGGGACGGGCTCCGCCTTGCAGTTTGCGGGCGCGACGGGCCACCACATGAACAAATTCATAGCGGCTGGGGATGCTTTCAATGCTTTTGTAGGCTTCCATGCCAAATATCCTTCCTGAATTTCAAGCGCCCGGTTTCCCAACTTCCATTTCCACGCCGAAAGAGCGGAGTACCGGGGCCAATAAGGGGGCGCTTACCTGCTGACGGCAGGAACGGGCCAATTCCCGCCGCTGCCGGCCGGACTCATCCGTACCCGCGCCCTTGCGCGCTTCGCGTTCGGTCGCGATGATGGCAGCCAGGCGCTCGACTGAATCTTCCAGGCGGTCGTTGATCACCAGGTACTGATATTTATTATAAGCCGCGATTTCACGCGAAGCATCGCGCAGGCGGCGCTCCATGACGGCTTCGGGGTCCTGAGCACGATGGCGGAGGCGCCACTCCAGGGTTTCGCGATTGGGCGGGGCGATGAAGATGCTGATGGCTCCGGGACAGCGGACCAGGACTTTGGCCGCGCCCTGAACATCAATATCGAGCAGCAGATCGCGGCCGCGCCGGCGGGCATCCTCCAAAAATGACCAGGCGGTGCCGTACCAATAGCCGAAGACTTCGGCATACTCGAGAAAGTCATCGGACCGGATGCGCTTTTCGAATTCCTCGCGGGAAATAAAAAAATATTCGCGCCCGTTGACTTCGCTGCCGCGCGGCCGGCGCGTGGTATAGGAAATGGAAAATTCCAGGTCGGGGATGAGACGCAGAATTTCCCGAACCAGCGTGCTTTTACCCGAGCCGGAGGGGGCGGAGACGATGAATAACAGCGGTTCGGCCGGAGACGCAACTTTCGGGGCAGCCGCCGGGGAAAACGCCGGCTGGCCTGGAGACGCGGGCGGCGGGGCGGCGGAGGCCGCGGATGGAGTCGCGGGAGTCATTCTAAATTTTGCACCTGTTCGCGCAATTTTTCGAGCTCGGCTTTCATGCCCAGCCCGATTTCGGTGAGCCGCAGGGCGGGCAGGCTGGCGCTGGAAGTCTTGGCCAGGAGGGTGTTGGTTTCGCGCGACAGTTCCTGCAATAGAAATTCCAAGGGCTTGCCGACCTCGCCTCCGGCGGCGAGCAGAGCCTGGAAGCGATCGAGATGAGCCCCGATCCGGGTTAATTCCTCGCTGATATCGGCGCGCTCGGCCAGCAGCGCGGCTTCCTGCGCCAGGCGTTCGGGGGGAAGGGCATCGGCCAGCAGTTCGGCGAGGCGGCGGCGCAGGCGCTCGTGCAGGGCCTGGAGGATTTCGGCCTGGCAATGGGAAACTTCCGCGACCAAGACGCGCAGGTGGTGAATGCGGGCGAGCAGATCGCCGGCCAGAGCCGCGCCTTCGCCGCGGCGGAAGTCTTCCAACTGCCGCAAGGCTTCCTGCAGCGCGGAAGCGACCGCGGCGGTGACGGCGGATTCATCGGGCTGAAAGCCGGCGGCCGAAAGCACGCCGGGCAGGCGCAGCCATTCATAAATATTGCCCGCCTCGCCGGGCGCCAGGGACTGAATTTCCCGGCGCAATTCCCCTACAGCCGCCAGATAGGCGCGAAGCCGGTCCCGATTGAGGCCTTCGACGGCGGGTTCTTCGGCTTCGAGCCAGAGATCCACATGCCCGCGGCGCAGGGCGGCACGCAGGCGTTTTTCAATTTCGGGGCCCTGGGCTTCCAAGCCCGGCGCCAGCCGAAGCTGCAAATCGAGAAACCGGTGATTGACGGTTTTGAGGCGCAGCCGGAGACGCATGCCGCTGGCTTCAGCGCGAGCCTCCGCATATCCGGTCATCGAACGAATCGTCATGGCAGGCCAAAAGACAAGGATCGCATAGCGGACTTCCTCATGGATTGCCTGATGACTGAAATCAGCCAGGCCAGCCCAAGGCTAGGAAACCGCTTCGGGAGCGGGGTGCAGACCGGCGGGATCCAGATCGGCGAATTGCAGATCGTGCAGCCGGCGATAGAGCCCGCTATGGGCCCAGAGCTCATCGTGGCTGCCGCGCTCGGCGATGCGGCCCTGATCGAGGACCACGATCTGATCGGCATTGCGCACGGTGGAGAGGCGATGAGCCACGACCAGCACGGTGCGGTTGCGCATCAGGTTGGCCAGGGCGCGCTGCACCAGCAGTTCGCTTTCGCTGTCGAGGGCAGAGGTGGCTTCATCGAGCAGCAGGATGGGGGCGTCTTTAAGCAGGGCGCGGGCGATGGCGATGCGCTGGCGCTGGCCGCCGGAGAGCCGCTGGCCGCGTTCCCCCAGCACGGTCTGATATCCCTCCGGCATCTGGCAGATGAACTCATCGGCCAAGGCGGCTTCGGCGGCGGCGCGGATGCGCGCCTGGCTGACGGCGCCGGCGCCATAAGCGATATTGCCGGCCACGGTGTCATTGAACAGGATGGTGTCCTGGGTGACGTAAGCGATCTGCTCGCGCAGCGAACGCAGGCTGAGGTCGCGCACATCCACGCCGTCAATCAGGACCCGGCCGGAGGTCACGTCAAAGAAGCGGGGCAGCAGGTTCATCAGCGTGGTTTTGCCGGCGCCGCTGGCGCCCACCACGGCGACAATGCGGCCGCGGGGAATTTCCAGATCAATGCCCTGCAGCAGAGGAGCGGCGGCATC
Organism: Acidobacteriota bacterium; assembly: GCA_021818645.1. Lineage (GTDB taxonomy): Bacteria > Acidobacteriota > Terriglobia > Terriglobales > SCQP01 > JAKAZV01. Next base: position 10,090 of record JAKATS010000263.1, read on the forward strand.
GTAGGCAAAACTGACCTGATCGAAGCGGATGTGTTCCTGCACTCCGCGCAGGCGGCGCGCGCCGGGGCGGTCCAGCCGCTCGGGCGGCAGGTCCATGTAGGCGAAGATGCTTTGGGATGCGCCCAGCGCCGATTGAAATGAATTATAAATGCCGGGCAGGCGGCGCAGTGGCTGATAGAGCTGGAACAGCGCCATGACAAAAGAAATGACCACTTCCGGCGTCATGACCCCGTGATTGACCAGGCTGCGGGCATACAAGATAAAGGCCGCCACGGTGATCGCGCCCAGGGTTTCCATCAGCGGCGAACTGAGATTCTGCTGCTGGATGCGGCGCAGATTTTCACGCAGCAAGCGCAGCGCGGCGGCGCGGAAGCGCTGCACCTCGCGCCATTCCATGGTGAAGGCCTTGACGATGCGGTTGCCGGTGAAGGTCTCGTGCAGTATATGCTGCACATCCGCCAACTGGTCCTGGCCGCGGCGGGTGGTGCGGCGCACTTTTTTACCGATCCGGGCGCTGGGCACGATCACCAAGGGCAGCAGCAGCATCGCGCCCAGGGTCAGCTTCCAGTCATAAAGCCAGAGCAGAACCAGCAAAAAGCAGAGGGTGAAAAACTGGCGCAGCGCATCCGCCAGATTATGGGAGATGGCGGTCTGGATGCGGTCCACATCGTTAATCACGGTGGACATGAGCTTGCCGGTGGAGTGCTGGTGAAAAAACGAAGCCGATTGATAGATCAATTTTTCATAGAGTGAATTGCGCAGATCGGTCACCGCTCCCAGGCCGGCGTAGTTGATCAGATACGTACCGGCATACTGGCAGACGGCTTTGAACGCCATGACCAATACCAGGGCCATGGCGATCAGGCTGGCGGGATTATGGGAAAACCAGGCGGGGAACAGATGGTTCAGCAGCAAGGGGCGGCCGCGCCAGCCATGCGGCAACAAGACCACCGGTTTGTGGCCGTTGTGCCGAGGGTTGATGACGGTGATGAAGATGGGGCCGACGAGCATGACGGAGGCGGCCATGAAGCCGCCCGCCAGGGCCATCAGCAAGCAGGCCGCCAGCAAGGGTATCCAGAACCGGCCGGCAACGCGCAACAGTCGGGAAGCAAGTTTCATGCGAGGGCGGCGATTCCCGGTCAATCCCGCAGTTTACGCCGGGCGCGGCGCACAGGTGAATGCGGCATATCACGGTGCTGCACCTTGAGTTTATACCCGAGCCGGAGCAGGCGGCGGGCGATCTCCTCCGCCAGCATGACCGAGCGATGCTGGCCTCCGGTACACCCCAATGCAATCGTCAGATAGCTTTTGCCTTCCTGAATGTAGTGCGGCAGCAAAAATTCGAGCAGGCCGGTGATGCGGTCGAGAAACTCGCGGCTCTGGGGAAAGCTCAGGATATAGCGCGCAACTTCCGGGTCCTGACCGGTGCGGTTGCGTAAACGGGGCAGGTAGTTGGGGTTGGGCAGAAAACGCACATCGAAGACCAGATCGGCGTCGGCGGGTACGCCGTGGCGATACCCGAAGCTGACCAGCGCGATGCGGATCACCCTTTCGCTTTCGGTGCGGATGACTTTGGCGGCGATATAATCGCGCAGCTCGTGGACGGTGAACTGGCTGGTATCCACCACCAGATCGGCCTGGCGGCGGATGCGCGCCAGGGTTTTCATTTCGGCCTGGATGCCGGAGCGCACCCCGGCCGCGCCGAGCGGATGCGGGCGCCGGGTTTCGCTGAAGCGGCGCACCAGAGAAGCTTCGCTGGCCTCAAGAAACAACACGGTCAAGCGCAGCGATTTTTGCCGCAATTCCTCCAGCAGGGCGGGCAAACGGACCAGACCGGAGCCTTCACGAACATCAATGACCAGGGCCGCGCGCTCGATTTCCGCCGATTGCAGCAAGAGCTGACTGAACGTAGAGAGCAGCGAGACGGGCAGATTGAGATC
>JAKATS010000024.1 GCA_021818645.1 Acidobacteriota bacterium
CCTGGGAAGCGATCAGCATCGTATCCCTATGGCGCTGCCGCTCGCCCTGCCTCACGTACATCCATGTACGCTCCGGATGCCTTGCTTCCGGCGCCTTGTTCTGCTCGCTTCCCGCTTCACCTCAGCATAGACAGAAGCGATAGGCTTCGCATTGCGGCACCTCGATCACCCAAACAAACTGCGCTTGAATGAGACCCACGAAACAATAAGCCCCAAGTCTTCCCCCACACGTGCATACAGCAGCTTGAGCGGGCCACCCGAAGAGCCACTTCCCGGGTTTCGCCGCTCGAGCCAATCAATTCGTCAAGGTCTGGACTTCCACCGAAAGCACCGCCGGCAAGTTTTCCGCGATCGCACGCCAGTTGTCGCCGCCATCGGGAGAAACGTAAACCTGGCCGCCCGTGGTGCCGAAATAAACGCCGCAATCCTCCAGACGGTCCACCGCCATGGCGTCGCGCAGCACATTGACATAACAGTCACGCTCGGGCAGGCCGCGGGCGAGTTCTTCCCATTCATTGCCGCCGGTACGGCTGCGATAGACCCGCAGCTTGCCGTCGAGAGGAAAGTGCTCGGAATCGCTCTTGATGGGCACGACGTAAACGGTTTCCGGCTGGTGCGCATGCACATCAATGACAAAGCCGAAATCGGTGGGCAGATTGCCGCTGACCTCATGCCACTGCCGGCCGCCGTTGTCGGAACGCATGACGTCCCAATGTTTCTGCATGAACAGAGTGTCGGGGCGGGAGGGGTGCATGGCGATGTGATGCACGCAATGGCCGACCTCGGCATTGGGATCGGGGATGTACTGCGAAACCAGGCCGCGGTTGATGGGCGACCAACTTTCGCCGCCGTCATCGCTGCGGAAAGCGCCGGCGGCGGAAATGGCAATGTAGATGCGGCCGGCATGCACCGGATCGAGCAGGATGGTATGCAGGCACATGCCGCCCGCGCCCGGCTGCCATTGCGGTCCGGTACCGTGGCCGCGCAAGCCCGGCAGTTCCTGCCAGTTCCGCCCGCCATCGTTGCTGAAGAAGATGGCCGCGTCTTCGACTCCGGCGTAGACGCGATCGGGATGGTCCAGCGCCGGCTCCAGATGCCAGACCCGCTTGAACTCCCAGGGATGCGGCGTGCCATCGTACCACTGATGGGTGCCGGCATCGCCCTGATAGCTGAACTGATTGCCCACCGCATTCCAGGTGCGGCCGCCGTCGTCGGAGCGCTGAATCTGCTGGCCAAACCAGCCGCTCGACTGAGAGACATAGATGCGGTTGGGATCGGCGGGCGAGCCTTTGAGATGATAAATTTCCCAGCCGGCGAAAAACGGGCCCTCGATCTTCCAGTTTTTCCGCCGGCCATCCGCGGTGAGGATAAACGCGCCTTTGCGCGTTCCCGCCAGCACTCTGACTCCGCTCATAAACCCTCCGAGGCATTATTTTAGCTTCAATTCACACTTTCATGAAAAGCATTGGCTGCGTGGCGAAGATCTCGGGGTCTTATGGGAACACTTCGTGCTCAACGAAATGATGACCCGCTTACCGGCCCGTGCAATCGGATACTGGAGGGACAAACGCGGGCATGAGGTGGACTTCATTCTAGCAGGGCGGCGAAAAAGCCCCCTAGCCATTGAGTGCAAGTGGTCAGCTGACGGGTTTGATCCGGTCAATTTCATGGCATTTCGCACGCAACACCCTGAAGGTGACAACATTGTTCTGGCAGAGGACATAACGCGCGCTTTCTCCCGGAACTATGGAAAGCTAACCGTGAGGTTCGAGAGCCTGGCTTACTTCAGTGAACAATTGGCTTAGACACGCAGTTGACCGCGGCCAGAACCATCCCAACACCGAAGATGATGCCCGCCAAGGTACGACAGGCACGCGATGCATCACAGGACTTTCACACAATGCAGAATCTGCCTGCAGGTTATTTGGTTTTCGCCACAGGAACGCGAAAGGCGACGACGCGGATGGCGCTGGCGTTGGGGGCCGAGGGCAACAGGGTCAGCATGGCGCCCAAGCCGGGGCGGACCACGGCCACATCGTTGGAGCCTGAATCGAGCACATAAACATACAAATCAAACGGTCCCATGGCCAGCCGGTCGGGCTGCAGCCCCACCGGAATCTGGGCCACCATGGTGCGGTCCGAGAGGCGGAACTCGCTGACGGTATTGGAGCCGGCATTGGCGGCATAGAGAAAACGCCCATGGCGCGAGACCGCCAGGCCCTGGGGATCGCGGCCAGTGAGGAACAGGCCGGAAATATTATCGGCGCTGGTATCAACAATTGAAATGGTGCCATCGCCGGAGTTGGAGACATAGAGCTCGCCGCCATCGGGCTTGAGCACCATATCGGCCGGGGAGCGGCCGACGGTCAGGCTGGTGATCAAGGCCGGCTGAATGTAGTTCACGACGGCGACCTGATCGGCAGGAGAGCAGAGCACGAAGGCCTGAGCGCCATAGGGCAGGGTGACGATTTTGCCCGGACCCTGGGGCATGGCGAGACGGCTGACCAGCTTCAATGCCGGACCTGAGCAACGGATGATGAGCAATTGCCGGTTTTTGGGGTCGCTGGCCAACAGACGGTTGCCGCGGTCATTGATGGCAAGACGCGCCGGCGCGGCGGGCAGGCGGAGACGGGCGGTGATGGCGCGGGCGGGCAGATTGATTTTCAGAATCTGGCCCCAGTTGCCCTCATTCACGGCGACGTAGGCATAGGTATGCCCGGGGTCCAGCACCATGGCATTGGGAGCGCCGGGCAGCAGCACGCGCCCGATGGCCCGCTCGTTGATGGCATTGAGCACCAGCAGTTCATGGGTCCGGCGCTCAAGCACATACACTTCGTCACGGGCGGAATTAAACGTCAGGGCCACGGGACGGGCGGCGAGGCGAATCTGGCGCTCCAACTGCGGCTCAATCGCATTCAACAGCCACAGTTCGCCGCCGCCATGCGAGCCGCTGCCGGCGATATAGACGGTGGCGCGGTAGCTATTGCGCAACGGCAGATTGCGGTTCTGGCAGCCAACCGCGAACAGGGCGATCAGCGCGGCCGCCAGGCAAAGCACGATATACAGACGGCTGGAGGCGGCGGAAGCGGGCTGAGAGCGGGACATGCCTTAAGTAAGCACGGCGTGCGAGGTGAAGGCCTCGGCCCGCGCCGGAGGCGCCCAGCGCTTGACCAGAGGCGCCCATTGCCGCAGCTCATCCATCAGTTCAAATACCTGAGACGGATAGAGCGACTGGAGGCCGTCGCTGGCGGCATGCTCGGGATCGTGGTGAGCCTCGACGATAAGACCGTCGGCGCCGACGGCGACCGCGGCGCGGGCCAGCGGCAACACCCGGTCGCGGCGGCCGGTGCCGTGGCTGGGGTCCACAATCACGGGCAGATGGCTCAGCTCCTTGACGGCCGGCACCACGCTCAAGTCGAGCGTATTGCGGGAATGATCGGCAAAAGTACGCACGCCGCGCTCGCACAGAGCCACCTGATAGTTGCCTTCGGAGAGCAGATATTCGGCCGCCATCAGCCATTCTTCCAGGGTTGCGGCGATGCCGCGCTTCAGCAGCACGGGCTTGCGGGCGCGGCCGGCGTCGCGCAGCAGGGAATAGTTCTGCATGTTGCGGGCGCCGATCTGGATCATATCGGCGTACTGCTCGACCAGGCCGAGGTTTTCCCGGTCCATGGCTTCGGTGACGATGGCCAGGCCGAAGGCTTCGCGCGCCTGGGCCAGAATTTCGAGTCCGCGTTCGCCCAGCCCCTGAAAGCTATAAGGCGAGGTGCGCGGCTTGAAGGCGCCGCCGCGCAGCATCTGCGCGCCCGCGCGGGCAACCTGCTCGGCAATGCGGAAAAGCTGGTCCCGCGATTCAACGGCGCAGGGACCGGCCATGACCACTAACTCCGCACCGCCCAGCTCAAAGCCGGGAAAAGGAATCCGGGTGTTGTCGGGCTTCACTTCGCGGCTGACCAACTTATAAGGCCTGGTGACGCGTATGGCCTCGGCCACGCCGTCCAGGCCGGCCAGTTCCGTCAGCTCCAGCGCCCCTTTATTGCCGGTGATGCCGATAGCGGTACGCTCGGCCCCGGGGATGGGATGAGGCTTCAGGCCCAGGGATTCGATGTGACGGCACACCGACGCCACCTGTTCGGCAGTGGCCCCGGTTTTCATGACAATCAACATAGAAAAAAACCAAGTCCATTATCCGAAAAATACCGATGCCATGTCATACAGTTCCGGATCCACCTTGCGGTTGGAGCCCAGCGCCTCCGACAGCGGCACCGAGGTCAGGGTCTGGCCGCGCAAGGAGGCCATGCGGCCAAATTCGCCGCGGTGCACCATGTCGATCGCCTGCACGCCGTAGCGGGTGGCCAGGACACGATCGTAGGCGGTGGGTGAGCCGCCACGCTGGATGTGACCGAGAATGACGGCGCGGGTTTCGTAGCCGGTGACCTGCTCGATTTCGCTGGCCAGGCGGTTGCCGATGCCGCCCAGGCGCACATGGCCAAATTCGTCGCGCGTGCCCGCCTGGGTGGACTGGCTTTCGTCATCGGCGATTTTGGCGCCTTCGGCCACGACCACGATGCTGAAATATTTACCCCGCGCGTGCCGGTGCTTCAACAACTCGCAGACCTGCTGAATATCAAAAGGTTTTTCCGGCACCAGGATCACATCGGCGCCGCCGGCGATGCCGGAGTAGGTAGCGATCCAGCCGGCGTCCCGGCCCATGACCTCGACCACCATGACCCGGTTATGGGCCTCGGCGGTGGTATGCAGCCGGTCAATCGCCTCGGTAGCGATGTTGACGGCGGTATCGAAACCAAAGCAGAAGTCGGTGCCCGAAAGATCGTTGTCAATGGTTTTGGGCACGCCCACGGTTTTCATGCCCAGGTCGAAGAGTTTTTTGGCGACGCTCAGGGTGTCATCGCCGCCGATGGCGATCAGGGCATCCAGCTTGTTGTTCTGAATCGTGGTACGGATTTTCTCCATGCCGTTTTCATATTTAGCCGGATTGGTGCGCGAGGTGCGCAGAATGGTGCCTCCGCGATGGATGATGCCGGGGATGGAATCAATATCCAGCGGCTGAAAGCGGTTTTCCAGCACCCCGCGCCAGCCCTCCATGAAGCCGATGACGGAATCACCGTAAAACATGGTGCCTTTGCGCACAATGCCGCGAATTACCGCGTTTAACCCCGGGCAGTCACCACCACCAGTTAGAATGCCAACTCGCATGAGGATTTACATTCCTTCCTGAACTTTTGAATGGAGCCGCTGGATACCTGTCATCGCGGCCTGACCATGAAATCGTTTCTATTGTAACGGAGATCATCGCGCACTCCATGGAAAATTCCGAAGGCGAAGAGCCGCGAGGTATTTTTTATACACCCTTTATACTCGCCAGAACGCATCATCCGGCCGGACGAGTGGTTTCTGTTTCAATATAGAAGCATGGCGACAGATCAAGGTAAAACCCGGGGTCCGCGGGTAGGCATTCATGTTTCGGCGGCCGGGGGCGTGGACCGGGCGCCGGAACGGGCGCGCGAAATCGGCTGCGAGGGATTGCAGATTTTTTCCTCCAGCCCACGGCAATGGCGGCAGTCCGCAATTGAACCCGCGCGCGCCAAGGCCATGCTGGCGCAGCGGAAAGAGTGGCATCTGGAGCCGCTGGCGATTCATTGCAGTTACCTGATCAATCTGGCCGCCGCCGATGCGGTCATCCAGGAACGCAGCCGCCTGGCGCTGCGCGGGGAACTGGAGCGGGCACGAGCACTGGAAGCCGAAATGCTGGTGCTGCACCCCGGCGTGGCGGGCGGCAAAAGCGAAAGCGAGGCCGGGGCGGAGGCCGGCGCAGACGCCACGCCCGCCGGCGAGCGCGCCGCCGCGGTGCAGCGCCTGCTGGAGGGGATTGCCGCCGCGGCCCAGGGTTTTGACTGGGGGCCGGTGCAATTACTGATCGAGAACACCGCCGGAGGCAGCCGCCTGGCCGGCGACTTTCGCGAACTGCGCCAGATACTGGACGGTCTGGCGGGGCTGCCGGTGGCGGCCTGCCTCGACACCTGCCACTGCTGGGTCGCCGGATACGACTGGTCCACGCCCGAACGCTACACGCAATTCATGCAGACGCTGGAACACGACCTGGGACGCAAACGGGTGCGGTTGTGGCATGCCAATGACACCCAAAGCAAGCTGGGTTCTCGCCTGGACCGGCACTGGCATATCGGCGAAGGCAGGCTGGGCGACGCGGCATTTCGCAGTCTGCTGCAGGACCCGCGCTGGCGCCAGGCGGCCTTTTTAGCTGAGACGCCGGCGGATGCGGACGGAGATGAAGCCAGGAATGTGGCCGCGCTCAAACGCCTGCGCGGATGACAAAGGTCAAGCGATAAGCATCCCCTCGCTGCACTCAATCCCACTGCGTGAGTACTCAGGAGTTACCGTCTAAAATTACAAGCTAAACTGAATGCCGGAGTTGAACTGCAGTGAATTTTTCTGAAAGCCCGGGGCGGGGTTGTTCAGATAGTTGTCAATCAGGGTGGTATTGAAGCTGAGCGATTTATAGATGGGCACCACCAAAGAGGTCTGGCCGGCGGTTTGATACGCCACACTGTTGGTGATGGCCGGGGTCACGCTCAGGCTTTCGGTCCACATCACGGAGCGGGCGAGTTTGCGGCCATAGGATTCAGTCAGGCTGGTGGCCAGAAAGCGGCTGTGGGGCTGGGCATAGAAGGCCTGCCGGGTCCAGTGCAGATCGGATTTGACCTGCAGGGTGGCGACCGGATTTTTGATGATGGTCCAGCCGATGCCGCCGCCATAGGACTGCTGCAGGCTCAGGCCCTGAGCCACGTTATGGTTCATCAGCGCGTTGGCGAATAAAAACACCCGCTGGGATACGTACTCATCCTGTTCCAGCGCGGCATTGAAAATATCGGTGAGCACGGTGGGTTTGCCGGCCTGAGAAATGCGCCCATAGTTGCCCTGAAAGGAAAAACTGGTTTTGGAGCTGGGCGGCAGCCAGCTCAGGCGCGGCGTGGCGCGGCTCAAATTCACGCTGCCGTTAAAGCTGCGCACCGATTGCGTGCCCCGCACCAGACTGACCCCGGCGGATAAGGCCCCGTGCCAGCCGCTCCAGACCGGATAGGCCGCGTTTACCTGCCGGGCATAGAGCACGGGATTGATAATCATGGCGACCTGCCGGGGCAAAAACACCGCCGAAACCCGGCCGCGGTGCAGCACGCGAATCTGGCCGCGGCTCCATTCGATGCGCCCGCGATGAAGGCCAAAGCGGGTGGTGATCAGCACGAAAACCTGGCGAGTACGCAGCCGGCGCAGGTTGCCCCAGGGAACCGTGGACGGGCCGACCATAGCGGCCTGAAAGATGACGCCATCGGCGTCCGCGCGCACCAGGCTGCCGCTTAACCGGTCGCCATTTTTAAACACCAGATGGTCGGCCCAGAGGCGCGGGGCCAGCAGCAAAAGGAGCAGGCTGATCGCGGTTTTAAGCAGGCGCGCAGGGTTCCGTTGCGGAATCGAAACGTGCATTGCATTTATTGTAAGCAGAGTAGCTGGGTTCTAACGGATCAATTCGGCCGGAAGTGCCCAAAAGATAAAAGCCGGCAGGCTGTAACAGGAATGCCGGAAGCAACGGAATTCGTGGTATTTTGAAATTCAGCTACAACCCCCGGGTACTTGTGCGTTCTACGGGCAGTCAGTATTCGGCACAAAGGATTCATCTCGTGAGACGCCCATTCAGTTATTCGTTCAGCTTTATTGTCATTTTCCTGGCCTGGAGTTTGGGCGCAGCCGCGCAAGCCCCCGCGCCGACCCGCCCGATCCGCCGCCCCGAGCACGATAATCCGCAGGCCCGCCAGCAGTTTTTTCTACGCGGGCGCCAGGGCGGACCGGCCGGAATATCGCCGGCCCAACTGCTGCTCCGGGCCATTCGCCAGCGGGATAAACTGCCTTTTGCCCTGCGCCGCCGGCCGAGCTACGGCACGCAGAGCCCGCTGAAGGGCAGCGGCCTGCCGGCCACCAGCGGCAGCTGGACGGCGGTGGGGCCCAGCCCGGAAAATGACTTATTTTCGGGCGAGGTAAGCGGCCGGATCACCGCGCTGGCGATTGATACCGCCGACGATCCCACGGGGAATACCGTCTATGCCGGCGCGGCATACGGAGGAGTGTGGGTGACCACGAATGCGCTCAGCGCCGCCCCCACCTGGAAGCCTTTGACCGACGGGCAGGCGACATTGTCGGTGGGCGCCATCGCGCTGGCACCGGGCAGTTCGGCCGGCATCCCCACGATTATTGTCGGCACCGGCGAGCCGGACAGCGCCATTGACAGCTATTATGGGCAGGGAATTCTGGTGTCGCATGACGGCGGCACCACCTGGACCAATGTCACGGGCGCCGATTGTTCCGGCGGCACCTGCAAGGAAAGCTTTTTCGGGGAAGCGTTTTCCCGCATTCTGGTGGATCCGGTCAACCCGCAGGTCATTCTGGCCGCCGCCTCGGCCCAGAATATCGGGGCTTTCAATTTAAAGTACGTTCCCGGCATTTTCCGTTCCACTGACGGCGGAAATACCTGGTCGCAAGCCGCTACTTTCTCCAACAACGGCTTTCTCTGGTCCGTCACCGACATGACCTACGATGCACAAAACGCAACCTATATCGCTGCCGTGGACAGCATGGGTTATTACAAATCCACCGACCAGGGGGCAACCTGGACGGCGGTGAGCACACCTTTCGCGAAGAATGTAACGCCCAGCTACAACTTAACAACCAACTACGATAATTTTTACCGCTCGTCGCTGACCGCGCGCCAGGGGGTAGTGTATGCCGTGATCTCGGACAGCAACGGCGCACCTTCGGCGCCAACGGCCTGTGCAGCAGGCCAAACCACCGGCTGCGATACCGGACTGGTGGAATCCACCGACGATGGGACAACCTGGACCCCGATTGCCATGCCCACCTGTCCCAGCGGTTCTTCAGCCTGGTGTGCGACCAGCGATCCGGTCTTCAGTTCCAATAATCAGGGCTATTACGACCAGCCCATCGCCGCTCCCGCCGGCAGCACGGCGCTGATCGTGGGCGGTGTTGATCTGTGGATGGCGCAAACCGTGAACGGAATGACGACCACCTGGACCGATATAACGCAGTCTTATGGTTCGGGCACCATACACCCGGACGAACACGTATTGGCAGCCCTGAACGGCAGCATCTGGTTCAGCGGCAACGATGGCGGGGTCTGGGTCACGCAAGACGGCAGCAGCACCACCTATACCAACTGGACTGACCTGAATACCAATCTGAATACGATTCAGTTTTATGGCATTTCCGCCGACCCCGTCACAGCCGGAGTTTATTTCGGCGGCTCGCAGGATAATGACGTGGCGATCAGCGGGAATGGCGCCAACCCACCCACCGGCAGCAACGGCCTGACCTGGACCGCGGATGATTTTGGCGACGGCGGCCAAACAGCATCCCTTGGCACCACAGTCAACGGAACGGCCACGGATCTGGTTTTGGGGGAAAATAACGGGATCAGCCTGGCGTATTCATTATCCGGAGGCTCCGCCAACTATGCCGGACAGACGACCAGCTTTTACAATTCCCAGGGCAATTTAAACACGGTTGTGGATGGCAGCGCCATTAAAGACGGGAGCGCCTTCTATGTACCCTTCCAGCTTTTATCCAACAATAATGGATATGTGCTGCTGGGCACGTGCCGGGTCTGGGCCGGCCCCGCCGTACCCGCCAGCGATGGCGCGGGTTGGATTGCCATCAGCCCCGACGTAACCAACGGTAATCCAGGCAGCACCGGCACCTGCGCCAATAACGGATCGTATATTGATCAGGTCGCCGCAGCGCCCAGTTCGCCGGCAACGATATATGCCGTTACCGATGACGGGAATGTGGCTTTTACCAATAATGCTACCTGCGTGGTCAGCGGCAATTGCGGCGCTTCAGGTGTCGCGCAGCCCACCTGGGCTTTAACCACCGCCCTTCCCCTGACATCAACCAGCTCGCCCCGGCCGCTCAGTTCCATTGCGGTTGACCCGACCAACCCGAAGATCATTTATGTGGGGGTGCAGGACTTTGGCCCCAGTTCGAATGGAACAGGCGGGCAGCATATCTTCATGAGCAACGATCAGGGCACAACCTGGACCGATATCACCGGCAATCTGCCCAATATTCCGCTGAATACCATCCTGATTGATCCCAACGCGCCCAGCAATATCTATGTGGGAACCGATATTGGAGTTTTTGTGGCCACCGATGGCGGAGCAGGAGGCTCGAGTGAGCTATGGGAGCAACTGGGTTCTGGATTGCCGGCCTCGGCGGTGCTGCAGCTGGCCTTCAGCAAAGTAGGGCCGGAACTGGTGATCGCCGCCACGCATGGCCGCGGCGCCTGGACGATTCCCGCGCTGCCGGCACCCAATTACAGCCTGAGCGCGGCCACGACCAGCGCCACCGTATCCCCGGGCAGTTCGGCAACCTATTCGCTTTCCATTACACCTTCGAATGGCTTTAGCGGAACGGTGAAGCTGACATGCACCGGCGCACCGGCGGAGGCTACCTGCACTCCGAATCCGGCTTCGGTCACTATTTCCGGCTCGGCGGCCGCTTCCAGCACCATTACCGTTACCACCACGGCGGCCAGCGGGCTACCCGCGGCTCCGCCGGCTCAACCCTGGAATGGAGGCACACGGCTGGGGCTTTATGGCCTGGCATGGGGTGGAATCCTGCTCCTGCTGGCCGGCTTGTGGCTGCGAACCCGGCGGAAGGGTTGGGTTCCGGCACTTTCCTCAGGGTTGGGAATTGCCCTACTTGGCCTTACGCTGGCCGGCTGCGGAGGCGGCAGCAGTACGCCTTCAACTCCCCCGCCTTCCAACCCCGGCACCGCGGCCGGCACGTATACGCTGACGGTGACGGCCACGTCAGGGGTGATAAGCCAGACGCAATCGCTGACATTGACGGTAAATTGATAAATATCAGTGGTTTACAGTTGACATGCGCCGGCAAAGATTGAACCTTTGCCCGCTCATGTCGGTGAAACAACCAAATATCCGACCCATCAATCTGATAGATTGGCGGACAAAAAGAATCGCTTCTTCGGGATGTGAGTGAATGACGAAAGTTGATCGCATCGTCCCAAGGACCGCGAATCTTCAGTCCGCCTAATTTATTTGTTTCCCTCCCATTCCGCACTGATTTTCTGGTTTTCGTCGAAACTTTCGGCCATCGGCTATCATCCAATCTTTCGTGCTTAAGAATTTGTTTGATACCGACTGCTAAAAGCTGTAGAATGAACAGATTTCTTAGCTTTCCCGCCCGCCATACCCAAAGGAGACACGGTGGCCATTGACGACGGCAAATTCGACGACATTAAAAAACTGATTCACGCCGACAAGGAAAAGAATTACCTGGAAGAAGAAGGCGAAATCAGCGGCGCTGCCCGCCATGAGGAAGTCGAAGAAGCCTATGGTGCGGTGCTGGATCCGCTAGACGACCTGCGCGAGGCAGGCGAGGCGGAGCATGGGGAAGAAGGCGAACAGGACCTGGATCTTACTCCCGGGGCGCTGGAAAAGACGAACGATCCGGTGCGCATGTATCTGCGCGAAATGGGCACCGTGCCGCTACTGACCCGCGAAGGCGAAGTGGAAATCGCCAAGCGCATCGAGCGCGGCCAACTGCGGGTGCTGAAGGCGCTTTCGCGCTCGCCCCTGATCATTCAGGCGATCATCACCCTGGGCGACGATCTGGCCCAGCATGCGCGCAACATTAAAGAAGTTGTCGCAGTGGATATTGAAGAGGATGAAATCAGCGAACATGTCATGGAGAAGCGCATCCGGGAAGTGACCGGACGGATCGCCTCCATCGCCGGGCTTTATCACAAACGCCAGCAAACGATGGAAAAGCTGGCCGACATCAGCCGGTTCAAACAGCCGAGGGAATACCGCCGCGCCCGCTATCATCTGGCCCGCACCCAGGTGGAAATTTCGCGCCTGATCCGGTTCA
>JAKATS010000076.1 GCA_021818645.1 Acidobacteriota bacterium
GTCGCCAGCTTTCCCGCAGGTGCGGGGTTTCGATCACCACCGGTACCTGGGCCATTCGCGCCAGGGGAGAAGCGAAGCGGCTGGCGCAGAATAGATGTGAGTGCACAATATCGATCGGCGGCTGGCGCAGATATTGCGCCAGACGCAGGGCCGCTCCGACTTGCCACGGGGCGCGTAGATCCAGCGGCAGCACGCGCACATCGGACGGCAGGTCCGGAAGCTGGCTCCGCAGTCGCGGGGAGCATGCCAGATGCAATTCAAAGCGCGCGCGGTCCAACCCGCGCAGCAGAGTCAGCATATGTTCCTCTGCCCCACCCCGGACGGTGGAATTGGAAAAATGCAGCACCCGCAGGCGGCGTTCCTCCAGTACGGCCGTCCGGGGTTCCGGGTCCGGGCGCCGCGGGCGGTCCTGGCCTTGCTGCGCGCCGGATGCTAGCCTGGCCGGTTGGATCTGCGGCATAAGTTTCATCCTCAGGCCACCATCCGCGCCCGCAACGGTTCGCACAATCGCTTATACAAATGCCGGATATCTTCCAGCTGCAGAATTTCGGGATCATTGCCCATCACCGCGGCGTCCGAATCGGGATCATCGGGGTGGTAGCCGTGCATGCCGCTGGGGTTCCAGCCGGCTCCGTTGAAATCCCCTTGCGCTACCATCACACCGGGATTGAGCAGAAATATTAATTCGCCAAAACGCCGGTCGGCGAACCATACACCGGCGCGGCGCAATTCTTCGTCGTCAAGGATGCGGCCGCAGTTTAACAGGCCCATAAAATTGCGCAGGTCAACCGCCGCGCGGGGGTTAAAAAACCAGCAGCGCACCATGGTCGAGTCGTAAACTGCCAGATAATCTTTCGGCATTTTCCAGCCGCGGTCGCGAATCGCCCGCGCCAGATCCAGGCGGGAGCGGACCGGCGCCATGCCATGGTCGGAAAACACCAGAAAGCGCAGCCCGGAATCGCGTTCGTACGCCACCGCATGCAGTTCTCTCAGCTTGGAGGCGTAATGCTGCAATTGCAGGGCGATGGCCGCGGGTTCGTTGCGGTGCAAATGCAGGAAATGGTCCAGTTGGCTGAGATAGATAAACTGCGTGCTCACCTCGCCTTGTTCCAAATCGCGCCGGGCGGCGCGCAAAAGCTGGTCGTCATCGCCTTCGCGGTAGGAATAAATCCGATGGGCCAGGCCGGCGGCGGACCAGTGGTCGAAAACCGTCCGCATGCCCTCCACGCTTCCGGCTTGATATAGGTGCTTTTTTTCCACCCAGTTAAACCACGGCAGCAGCGCAGGCGCGACGCAACATTCAAAGCTGGGTCCCAGACCCATCCACCGCCGCCCCAATTGCGTGAGAGCATAACGGCCGAGGCGGTGATCGAACAGTTTAGCGGGCAGGAAATCCAGCCGGCGCAGCCAGCGAAACGGCGACCCGTCCGGGTCAAGATACAGCAGATTCCAATGCCCGTGCCGGGCCGGCGTCTCGCCCGTCAAAATGGTTGGGATCGCGCCGGAACTGAATCCCAGAATCGTCCGCAGCGGTCGGCGATACGGCAAAAGCGCTTCCAGGAAGCCGCTGCGCTGCACTAGCGTCCATCCCAGGGCGTCCACCAAAACATAAATGTGCAGCCCGCCGCCGGCGGCATTCGCCCGACTTCGTCCCGGATCGGGGCTGGGCTGGGCATGGCTGTCCCGGAAAGTTGCGGGGGGCGCATTCAATGCCGGCCCTCCGGGGTCGTCAGGTACGGCCCTGTATTCTGCTCTGCCGTAGCCGGACGCAGCCAATGCGGGTGGCACAGCAGCAATAGTTGTTTGGGCGCGTGCAGCAGAAAATCGCGGCTGGTGCGCCAGGCATAGCTTCCTGGATGGCATCGTAGCCAGCGTTGCAATTCGGTGGCCGAAGTGGCACGGCGCACCGCGTTACGGGGAAGAATGGTTTCACCGGCCCACGCAATGCCGGGTCGCGAGATGCAAAGGGCGCGATAGCCCGCCAGCAGCGCCATTTCCATGACGGTGCGGTTCCATAGTCCATAAGGCGCGGCCAAATAGTGTACCGGACTGCCTAAACGTTCTTGCAGAATATGCCGTGAGATGCGTAGTTGCCGCTGCAACTGTTCCGGCGGCAGGCGGGTCAGCACATGATGATCGTGGCTGTGCGATTGAAAGCTCATGCCGGCGCGCTGCATTTCGCGCATCTGGCTCCAGCTCAAATACCCGGTGCGGCCAATCCGCGCGGTATTGACGAAAAACGTCGCCCGCAGGCCCATCCTCGCCAGCCCGGGGAAAGCCTGTTCGTAATCGCTGCCCCCGCCGTCGTCGAAGCACAACAACACTCCCGTTCCGCTGCCTTCGATGGCAGTCTGCGCGCGCTCTTTCGCAATCCACCATGCGGGCAGATCAAGGCAGGGCAGGCCGCTGGCTTGAATCTGGCGCAGGTGTTCCGCCCAGCGCGCCTGCGGTAGCCCAAATCGGTCGCCTGCCGGTGCGCCTTCCGGCTCGATGCCATGGTAGAGGATCAGGACCGCGGCTTGCGCCAAAGCCGGTGACGAGGGCGCCGGCGGCCTCGAAGTTAGCGCACTTGCTGCCATGCGGTGGCGCCTCGATCGCGCAAAAAGAGCAGGAACCCCCACAAAAACGCCGCATTCATGGCGCAAAAGAAATACATCGCCTGCGCCCCGCGGAAACGCCGCGCTGTTCGATTGGCCAGGCTGCCTACGCCGGCCCACAGATAGGCGCCCAATTGCAGGAACAGGAAACCGCGATAGGGCGCGAGCGGCCAAAGCATTAGATTGCTGGCCAGGGCCAGCAACAGCAGAAACGGCACGCACCAGCGCAGCAGTTTATGCGAAATCAGCGCCCAACGGGTGATGCCGTCGAGGCGTGCGCCGAGCAGTATGCCTAGCGCCCGGAAACTGCCGATGGCCAGCCTCACCCGGCGCGTGAACTCGCCCTGCACGGTCGCCGCCGGCAGTTCCAGGGCCAGCGCCTCAGGGTCGTACACCACTTCATATCCGCTTCGCCGGGCATGCAAGGGCACCAGGAAATCTTCAATCCAGGCGGTTTCGCTCAGCCGCGGAAAACAGATCTTGCGCAGCGCATAGAGCGCTCCGCTGGCGGTCAGCGTCGCCCCCAGACGTCCTTCCATCAGCCGCAACAGGCATTCATACGACCAGTACACGCCTTCAGTCCGAGCCGAGCCGGCGTGGTGCTGAAAGCGCAGAGCGCCGCAGACCACCCCCACGCGGGCGTCCTGAAAGTGCCGCATCATTCGGCGCAGCGTGTCGGGCAGCAGGCGCGTGCTGGCATCGGTAAATAGCAGCAGTGCATGGCGCGCCTCGGCGACCCCATGATTGAGCGCGTTCGCTTTGCCCTTGCGCTGCGGAAGCAGGAGGCTGTGAATCCAGGGATCCTGCAGGCCGCGCAAGTAATCATTGGTTCCATCGCTCGAACCGTCGGAGACGACGATGACTTCCAGCCGTTCGCGCGGATAATGCAGTTGCCGCAAACTCTCGATCAGCCCGGGAAGCTGGTCTTCCTCGTTGTGTGCGGCCACGACGATGCTGACCGCGGGCAGTTCTTGCTCCGCCGCTTCCGGCGGCGCGGCGCCCGATCCCAGCAATCGCCGCCACGCGCCATGCAGTTCGGCGGCGGATGAGGCCAGAAACAAAACGATGGGGTAGCCCGCGTAGGTATAGAAAATCAGTGCGCAGGCCGTCCAGAAGCATGCTTCCAGCGGCAGACTTTCCCAATGGTTCATCTTCCCCCCCGGCCGAGGCCGACGATTTTAAGCGTTTGAAAAAGAATCAGCAGATCGAAGGCCAGTGAGGCATGTTTGACGTAAAACAGGTCGTAGGCCAATTTTTCGGCATTGTCTTCCAGAGTGGCGCAGTAGCCCCGGTTGACCTGGGCCCACCCCGTGGCGCCCGGCGGAACCGTCCAGCGCTGGGCATAGAAGGGCAGGGTCTGCAGGCAAGTCTGTTCCTGCTCCGGAACGAATGGCCGAGGGCCGACCAGGCTCATGTCGCCGCGTAAAATATTGAATAGTTGCGGCAGTTCATCCAGCCGCAAGCGGCGCAGCCAGCGGCCCACACGGGTGCAACGCGGGTCCCGTTCGCCGGCCGGCGTGGCCTTTCCGTCAGCGTCGGCGTTGACCCGCATGGAACGGAATTTATATACCGTAAACAGGCGCCCCATGCGGCCCACCCGGCGCTGGCGAAAAATCGCCGGACCGGGCGAATCCAGCCGGATCAGAATCGCCACCGCGAGCAGCAGCGGCCAGAGCAGCAACAACCCGGCCAGTGCGATCAGGCAATCCACGGCGCGTTTCGCACGCAAGGTTGCGGTCGGCAGGTGGGCGCCGGCCTCAAACCGGGGCGATTGTTCGGCCAGTTCGGCGATGGGCAGCTTGCCGGTGACTTGTTCGTAAAAAGACAGCCCGTCCTCGAGCTGGTACCCGGCGGCGCGCAACTGGCGCACCAGCGCGGGTGCAAACGCCGACCAGCCGCCGGGCAAGGCAGCCACCAGCCGCCGCGGCGCACCCCCGCGCTCCGGGCTGCGCCGCGCCAGCCGCGCTACCATCTCCCCGGCTTGCACGGTTTCCACTGTGCCCGCCCAGGTCATGCCCAGCTCGGGCCGCCGGCGCAGTTCCCGCTGCAGCTTATCCGCCAGCCCGCCTTCGCCCACCAACAGCACCGAATCGCTCAGCCGGGGATGGCGATTCCAGAATAAAAACAGAGGCCTGGTCAGACACAGCGCCATGCCGCTTACCAGCAAGCCGTCGAACGAAATTCGCCATCCCAGATTTAGGTTCGGGAATTCCCAGTCAAGCAGCGCCAGCACCAAAGCGACGGTTCCCAGCACCTGCACCAGCCGCGCCCAGCTCATGCGAAAGTTGCCTAATACGGCTGAGTCGTACAGGTCGTAGCCGTACATGCACGCCATGCAGACCAGGCAAACGGCGCCCAGCTTCAGGCCGCCGCCGTCATCCTGTAGTAGCAGCAACGCGTCGTGGCCAAAGCGCAGGGCGAACCCGCTCGCCAGGGCGGCGAGAATGAGGGTTGCCTCGCAGGCGGCCAATTGCCAGGCGCGGCGTGGAAGGTATATTTGCCAGTCTCTTGCGGCCATGGTGGTATTAAGGAACTCTGGTATTTATGCAACTCGAAGGCCAGTCGGTCGGTTTTCTGCCGCGCCGGAAAACTTTGTCGCGGATGGCTTGTTTGCGCTGCCATGCGTCCGCTCCGGATAAAACCGCTCAGGGCTAACCCCTTTGGGCGAAAGTATTTAACGGTTGTTGCTGGCGCCGGTTCGGTTGTTCGGCCATGTTTTGCATAAACCCGGCTTCCGGCGCATCCTGTCCGATATTCCTGTTATCGGCGTGGCGCACTGGCTTGCGGGGGCCAATTTGCGCAGCCAGATGCAAAACATCTGCAATCCTCGTCATTTTGGCTGAGAAGTCAGGATTATCCCGATGCTGGAATACTGTCGTGACTCTTTGTGCTGGATGGGATGGCGAAGGTTGTCACCCCACTATGAAGCGCGACCGGGATAGTATTGGGTGTAATAGCGATGTTCCGCCGCATGGCAGTCATTGAAGATCACTCCCAGCCAGTTACTGCGGTCCAGTTGGCGCAGCGCCAATTCCAGATCCGATCGCCGGGTACGGTTGGCTCGCACCACCATCAGCACCCCGTCGGCTGCCTGCGCCCAATGACATGCGTCGGCCAGCGGCAGCAGTGGCGGCGAATCAATCACGATCCAATCAAAGGACGCATCCAATTGGCTCAATAATCTCGCCGGCGATTGCGCCTGCAAGAGCTCCAGAGGCGGTCGGGTTGCGCGGGAGGCGGGCAACACCCACAACGGCAAATCGGGCCAGCGCGCCAGGCATTTGTTGAGCGGAGCGCGCTGCTGCAACCAATCGGCCAGACCCAGCCCATGCTGCGCGCCCAGCCGGGCCAGCAGCGCAGGCCGGTGCAGGTCGCCCTCCAGCAGCAGTACACGTTGCTGGCACGGTCGCGCCAGCGTGAGCGCCAGATTGGCCGCGCTCAGGCTCTTGCCCTCATGCGGAGCGGCGCTGGAGATGAGCAGTTTGCTCAAGGGGCGCTGCGTGCGCAGATGCTGCAACCGGATCGCCAGCCGGCGATATTGCTCCGCGCCCAGGCTTTCCGGACTGACAGCCGCCACCAGCGAGCCGGGGCGCGAGTTTGCCAGCCGCAAGGGACTGACGGAATCCAGCGCCAGCGGCTGGCCGCCTTCCACTTCGAAAGGCTGTGCGGGTGCGACGGTGGCCAGATTCAGGGTTTCGTAATGGCGGCTCATGCCTATGTTTCCTTTTCATTTTGAATTCGCGGTTCCGGCAAGGCTTAGCTGCGCCAAAGCAGCAGATTGCCCGCCACGATCAGACCGATCAGCCCGCTGGCCAGCGTCCATTGCAAGGCGCTGAACATGCGGTGGCGCATCACCTGCGACGGGCTGTGCAGGGGGGGGACGCGGGTCAGTACGGGACCGACTTTCATCGCGATCAATTCGGCTTCGGTTTCAATCACGTCCCGGCTCAGTTCCGCCAGGGCGCTGGCTGCAATACCCAGGATCAGCCCCAGCGCCAGACCCAGTAGCGACAGCACTCTTGCCTTGGGCCACACCGGCCGCCGCGGCAATCCGGGCGGATTGATCAGCCGGAACTGCGCTCCGCCCTGCCGTTGTTCCAGTTGGGTGGCCATTTGCGAACTATTGAGTTTGGCGAGCAGCGCCTGATACCCGCTCTGGGCCTGGTTGTAGCTCGCCGTCAGCGCGGCCAGTTGCGCCGCCGGTAGCGGCGACAGTGTGAGCCGGTTCTGGTAGCGCCGCAGTTCGCGTCGCAAACGCGCGGCCTGCGCCTGTTGCCGCGGCAGCATCGCTTCGGCCGCCTGTAATTGGCTGCGCAGTTGCACCCGTGCCAGCGAGGGAACGGCAACTGGTGTGCCGGCGCCGGGACGCGCGAGTTGCGCCTGGATCGCCGCGATTTCGTTGCGCACATGCACCACATCGGGATAGCGGTCGGTGTACTGGCTGCGCAGTTGCCGCAGCCGCGCCTGCAGCTGCGCCAGTTGCTGCCGCAAACGTACAGCCGGAGTGCGTGGCGCCTGCGCCAGCAGGCTGCGGTCGAGCGCGATCCGCTGCTGGGTGCGGTACAGCGCGCTTTGGCTCTGGGCCCATTCGTTTTGCAGGCTGACTACCATGGTGAGGTTCGCCTGGTCCTGGCCCGGCAAAAATCCCAGATGGCTCCGCTCAAAATTCTGCAGCTGCTGCAACCGCTGGGCCAGGGTCTGGCTGGCCTGTTGCAGTTGGCTGCGCAAAAACTCCGTGGTGCGGTCCGATGCCTGCTGCGTGGCCCGCAGGTTAGCCTGGATGAACATCGTGGTCACGCGATTAGCAACCCGCTGCGCCAGCGCCGGCGTGGCGGCGCGGTAGGCGATGCGGAAGGCGCTCCAATGGCCGCGCCGCGGCTTGGGCAGCCCCGCCAGCTCCACCGGTTGGATTCGGATGGCCTTGCGCAGCCGCCGCACCGCCGCGTTCAACCCCTGCTGCCGCACTGTCGCCGGATACAGGCCGTAGCGTCGGACCACCCGGCTCAACCGATTGCGACTCAGAACCTGCTGCGACATGGTCTGCAGCAGCTCGCTGGAGTGGAAAACCACGTTGGGCTGCACATAGGTTTGCGGCACGCTTTGCTGCTCGACCAGCAGCAGCGCCTGCGACCGGTACTGGGGCGGTAGCACCCAGCGCAGTGAAGAAACGGCGATCCAGCCCAGAAAGCAGGGCAGCAACAGCCACCAGCGGCGCCGGATCAATATCGCCCGCGCTTGGGCCCAGCTGGTGGAAAAAGATGCGTTGCCAGTAGTTGCCATGTCAGTCGTTCCTCCGGGTATGCCAGCGATAGGCCAGGCGCAGGCCGATGAAATTCCGGTTGATCGCCGGAGTCATGGGAAATAAGCCGTGGCTGTGCTGGATCAGATAGTTGTAATTGAGCCCCAGGCTGAGCTGGCGGTTCAGCTGCCGCCGTAGTTCGACGCCTGCGGCCGCCATCTGCACCCGGCTGCTCAGCGCTCCGCCGGCCAGGGCGTTCATCCACGAATAATGGAGGCCGAAGCGCAGCCGCCAGTGCCGGCTCAGCCGCGGGCCCAGCCGCAGCCGTGTCTCCGCCATCGAAACTGGAAACGGCAGCACGCCACCGCCATTGCTGATTTCGCTCAGGGCGGAAACCGACCAGCGCCAGCTATGTCCGCGGTGCGCGAGCCGGCCGCCATAGGCGGGGTAGGTGCGCGCCCGGTTGAAGCGCTCGACCAGCGTCACCGGCGCGCCCAGCAATTGAAACGGCAGTTGAAACTTCAGCGTGTCGTGCACATGGCTGTACTGCGGCCCGGCGAACAGGCGCAGGGAATCATCAGGGGTAAACGCATGCCGCCAGCTCAAAAACACGCTGTCGGCGGCCAGATGCGAGCTGCTGCCCAGGCTCATGTTTTGATAAAGATAAGTCATGCCCAGCCGGGTGCGGAGGGACCATTGATAGCGATAATTCAGGCCCGCTTGCGTGCCCCGCTCTCCGGTCAGGTTGCTGTCCTGCGGAAAGCGCCGCAGCCTGTAGCCGCCGAAGATTTCGACCGAGGCGCGCGGGCTCAGCATATACAGCAACCCCAATTGGGTGCGCACGGCTTCTTCCCGGGTGCGCGGGAACACGGCATATGTCTGGGTCCGCGCCAGCGGCTGCAGTCCGCTGAGGGTGTTGTTGGGCAGCGCATCCAGATAGCCGAAACTGCTGCGGCTATTGAGTTGCAGCCGCGGCGTCAGCCACGTCCCGGCCTTCAAATCGCCTAATTGGTTGAAGCTGTCGAGCGCCGAATAGCGTCGGAAGAACTCGGCATACGGGCGGTATTGAAATTTCCAGTACCCCGTCGGCGATTCCCCCTGCAGGCGGATGATGGCCGCCACATCTTGTTCCCAGTCGGCGATCGGAAAGGGCTGGCTTTCCAGCACGTCGCTGTTGTACGCGGTCTGCTCGCTGAATCCGGCCTGCCAGTCCGGCGGCAGGCTGGCCGCGCTGGCCGGACCCGCCTCTTGGGCGGCCAGCGCCGCCCCTAATCCGGCGGTCAGCAACAGAATCAGCAGAAATCGGCGCATGATCGTTCTCAGGGGACAATGAGCGTATCGCCAGGCTGCAGCAGGCGATTTTCCGCCAGCTTGCGGCCATGAATCACGGCGGGATAGTTGAAGCGGTAGCGTACTTGCTGCCCATCGCGCCGCGTATGCAGAATGATCATCTTGCTGCGGTTGGCGAAGGCGGTGAAGCCGCCCGCTTCGGCCAGCGCCCCCAGCACCCGGGTGGGCGTGTCGAGCGGATAGCTGCCAGGGCGCAGCACCGCGCCCAGCACGTTGATCTTGCGGCTGCCCACATGGGCGACCATGACCGTCACCACCGGATGGGAGATAAAGGCCGCCAGTTTGGTGGTGATTTCCCGCTGCAGTTGCCGCGGCGTGCGGCCGCTGGCTTCGAGCGTGCCCGCCAGCGGCAGCGAGATCTTGCCATCAGGACGCACCGGCAGGGTTTGCGATATTTCCTTTTCATGCCACACGTCAATGGCCAGCACGTCGCCGGGGCCGATGACGTATGGCGCGCTCTCCCGCGCTTCCGGTTCGCGGTCCGAGGGGCGCACCCGCGCCGGGCGGGCATGGCGGCCCATCCAGGGGAGCAGGCGGAGGGGGTTGGGTGCCTGCCAGGCGGGCGCCGGCAGAGTCAGCGCCAGCAGGGCCAGCCCCATGCCCAGCGCGCGCGGATATTTTGCGGCCATGGTTTTCATGATTCCTCCTTGCCTGCGTCGCCTTCGCCCAGGCTGCTGCGGGCCGGCAGGCCCGCTTCCTTGAGTTTGTAAAGCAGAGCGCGGTAGCTGATGCGAAGCGCCCGGGCCGTGCGTTTGCGGTTCCATTGGTTGGCCTCGAGCGTCTTTAAAATAATTTCGCGTTCCAATTCCTGCACCGCGTAGCGGGTGACTTTTTTCAGCGACAGCGTCCCGTCGGGCGCCGGCTCGGTCGCGGCCACGGTCTGGGGATCGCGGGGGAGCAGATAGAGTTGCTGCCGCAGTTCCTCCGCCGCGCCCAGCACCACATAGCGCTTCATCATGTTTTCCAGCTCCCGCACGTTGCCGGGCCAGCCATACTGCTGCAGCGCGCTTAGCAGGTTGGGCGTCAGCGGCGGCGCCGGACGCTGAAAGCGGGTGCTGAATTCTTTTATGAAATATTCGGCCAGCAGCTCGATATCCTCCCGGCGATCGCGCAGCGGCGGCACTTCCAGGCTGACCACGTTAATGCGGTAGTACAGGTCGCGGCGAAAGCGCCCGCTGTCCACCTCCGCCTGCAGCCGGCGGTTGGTCGCGCACAGCATGCGGGTATGGGCGCGTACTTCCTGCCGGCCGCCCAGCCGCATGAAGCAGTTGTCCTGCAGCAGTTGCAGCAGCTTGGCTTGTAGTCCCAACTCCAGCTCGCCGATCTCGTCCAGAAACAAGGTGCCGCCGTCGGCCTGTTCGATCCGGCCGGGCTTGCTGGCGTGGGCGCCGGTAAAGGCGCCCTTCTCAAAGCCGAATAGTTCGCTCTCCAGCAACGTGCCGGGAATCGCCGGACAGTTGACCTTCACGAAGGGCCCGGCGGCCCAGTTCGATTGCCGGTGCAGCATCCGCGCCAGCAGCTCTTTGCCGGTTCCGCTCTCGCCGGTCAGCAAGACCGGCACATTGGTCGCCCCGATTCGCTCCAGCTTCAGCCGTACCTGCCGCATGCTGGCGGAACGGCCGAATAAAATATCCGGTGGCGGAATATCCATGGTTTCTGGCGCGGGAGCGAGGGGGCGTGCGTGGGTGGCCATAGTGCGGCTCGAAGGCTCGATCCGGTACTTGCATTCGTCATGCCAAAGCCCCCGGACCCGGTCATTTGCCCCGTGCCGGAGCCATAAACCGGCATGAAAGCTGCTTCGCGGCCGTTTGCATGCGCTGGCTGGGAACGCAGCCCGCCCGCCGCCCATGGCCGTGACACGCATCCGAATGCATAACTCCGGCGTGCACGCTCTGTATTTTCTTGCCGGAGACTGTCCGCGAGGTCCATATATAGGCGACAGATTGCTATACATGTATTTCTCCGTCTGAATACGGGAAAACCCTGAACCCTTGCGGTTGACATTTATACACATAACTGAGATATCTATGGATTCACTGTCAGTTGAACTCTGTAGCGGCAAGGAGAAAAAACCAAATGAAGGGTACGAAATTTCCGGGTACAGCGAATGTTTCGGGTCCGGAATCGACCATGGCTTTGCTGCGCGAACTGGTGGCGCACTTGCGTCAGAACCGCACCCAGTTGCGCGAAGAATGGGCGCGGCGCATTACCGAAGCCGAACTGCTGACGGCGATGACCAAGGAAGAAATCTTCGCCGAGGCCACTTCGGTCTATGACAACTATGTGGAGGCGCTGGAAACCGGCACCTTCGAAGCCTTGCAGGCCTACGCCCGCAACCTCTCCGAGCGCATTATTCCCCGCGGCGTCGAAACCCACGAAGTGGTCGGCATTGTGCTGCTTTTGCGCGACGTGCTGGCCCGTTCGCTCTTCGCCAAATACCAGGCCGACTTCACCAAGCTGAACCGCATTCTCGATGCCTATGAGCCGGCCGCCAACCGCATCGCCAATACCGTGGCCGTGGGCTTCGTTCAGGAACGCGAACGCATCATTCGCGAGCAGCAGGAGGCGATTCGCGAACTTTCCACCCCGGTGCTCCAGGTCCGCGAGCGCCTGCTGATTCTGCCCATCATCGGCGTCATTGACCCGCAGCGGGCG
>JAKATS010000059.1 GCA_021818645.1 Acidobacteriota bacterium
TTCCGATCTGCCAGATTGATGGCGTTATGTTCCATCGCCAGGCGGGTCATTTCGCGGATGACGCTTTCGGTAAAGCGCGAGACGCGATCGGAGATGCCGCGCGCGGCGAGCGAGACGGTTGCGGTCAAAATTCATTCTCTCTTTCAGATGAAGATCCGACGATGGCGGGCGCGCGGCCCTGCGCGCCGTTGCGTCCCGACCAGGCGGCGGTGGCGGCGCGGGCGAATTCGGGTTCTTCGCCGTTTTGTGAAAAAGGATCGTCATGGCCGGGAATGAGAATGCCGGAAAAGCGCTCCGTCAATGCCAGGCTGGCCTGGTACTGGGCGTGATTGAAGGCCGGCATGTCGCTGCCCGGCCCGGCGGGACCGGCGCCGGCGAAGGCGCGGGCGTCGCCCAGCACCAAGTAGTCGCCATCCCGTCCGGTGACGGCGAGGGAAAAATGGGCCGGGGTATGGCCGGGGGTGGGCACCAGGCGCAGGCCGGGAAATGGCCAGGGCGCGTCTTCGATCCAGCGATAGCGCTCGCGCGGGCCGAGAACCGTCGGGTCCCACATCCAGCGGATGAGCTGCAGCAGGCGCGCCTCATCCATGCGGTCGAATTCTTCGTCGGTGGCTTCGGGATAAAACTGGCGGAAGACTTCACGCCGGGTTTCGCCGCCGCACACGCTCTCATAAATGCGCACTGCCCACTCGAAATCGCGCCGCGAGCCGTACACCGGAGCGTGGGGAAACAGAAAATTTCCGCCGCAGTGATCGAGATGAAAATGCGTGTTAATGATGGCGGTGATCTGGGCGGGCTCGACGCCAGCCTGAGCCAAGCCATCGAGTAAAAGCGTATCGTGCTGGGTAAAGCCGGTATCCACCAGCACCAACTGCCGGCCGCGGCGCAGCAGCACCGAGCAGGCCTGCAGCGGCAGGCCAGCCAGCACAATGCGGACATCCCAGCGGGCCAGGCGGGCCGGGGACCCGGCGGGCTCGCGGGTGCGCAGCGGGCGGGCGCTCATGCCACCCCCGCCAGGGGCAGATGCACCCGAAATTCACTGCCCGCGCCCGGAACGCTGTCCACTTCGACCCGGCCGCCGTGGGTTTCGGCGACCCATTTCACGATGGGCAGTCCCAGGCCGCAGCCATCGGCGCCCCCGCCGCGGCTGCGCGATTTGTCGGCCCGATAAAAACGCTCGAAAATATGCGGCAGGTCCTCGGCCAGAATGCCCACCCCGCTGTCAGCGACCTGCACCCGGGCCACGCCCTGGCGGCGATCCACGCGCACTTCCACCCAGCCGCCGGCCGGCGTGTATTTGAGCGCATTATCCAGCAGGTTCAGCATCATCTGCCGCAGCCGCAGGCCGTCGGCCATGATCGGCACGGGAGCGGAGGTGAAGGCGCGCAGCCGCACCTCGCGGGCGGCAGCCACCACCCGCATCTGGTCCACCAGATCGCGCACCAGTTCATTCAGATCCATCGGCTCCAGCCGCGGCTTGACCTCGCCGGCATCCGCCTGGGCCAGCACCAGCAGATTGCGGATCATGCGGTTGAGCCGGTCAATTTCCTCGAGATTGCTCTCCAGCACCCGCCGGCATTCGTGCAGCGGCGCCTGGTTGACCAGCGCCAGCTCGGTTTCCCCTTGCATGGACTGCAGCGGGGTGCGCAGCTCGTGGCTGACGTTGGCGGCGAACTCGCTCATTTTGCGGAACGATTCCTGCAGCCGGGCAAACATGGCGTTGAATGTTTCCGCCAGCTCATCCAGCTCGTCGCCCTTGTGCCGGGTGGGCAGCCGCTGGCTGAGGTTGCTGGCGGTGATGGACTGCGCCGCCCAGGTCATGTCGCTGACCGGGCGCAGCGTGCGTTCGGCCATGATGAAGCCGCCCACCGCGCTGATCGCGATGGTCACCGGCAGCAGCATCAGCAGCACCCATAAAAAAGTGTCGAGCGCATCGTTAATGGGTTTGAGCCGGGTGCCGATCTGGAGCAGGTACGGGTGTCCCTGGGGACCGTAAATGACGTCGTTGGCAAAACGGATTTCTTCCGCCCGGGGCGCACCCCAGGTATAAAAAGTCGCCCGGTCGTTAAGAATGCGCCGCAGCTGGCTGGGCTGCAGAGTAAAGCCTAAAACCGCCAGCACCGGCGATTGCTTAATGAGGCGGCCCTGCGCATCGGCGATCTGGGCGATGCGGAAAATGGAGTCGAGCGTGTACGTCTTCGCCAGATTATGCTGCGCCAGCACCAGCTCGGGCTTATGGTGGACGAAGTGCACATACTGGCTCACCCGGTAGGCTTCGTCCTGAAGCTCGTTGTCAATATTCCAGTAAATGATCCAGTGCAGAATGCCGAACAGCAGGCCGGCGGCGGCGATCAGAATGACGCTGAACACCAGCGTGTACTGCAGGGTGAGCTGCCCGCGCGTGGTGGAGGGGTTCCACCAAGTGCGGCGGCGCCGGGGCATCAGCCGCGCGGTCTCCAGACCGCTGCCGGCGTCCGGCGTCCCGGCCCCGCGGCTGGGTGCGGGCACGGCCGGCTTCATTGCACCGCCTCGTCTTTGAACATATAGCCTACCCCGCGTACGCTGTGGATCAGCTTGAGATCGCGGTCTTTATCAATTTTATTACGAAGATAGCTGATATAAACGTCAATCACGTTGGTAAAGCTGTCAAAGCTGGCATCCCAGACATGCTCGGCGATCATGGTGCGGGTCACTACCTGGTTGGCGTTTCGCATCAGGTATTCGAGCAGCATGAATTCCTTGTTAGAAAGCTCCAGCTCGCGCTCGCCCCGCCAGGCCTTGCGTTTGGCCGGATCGAGCAGCAGATCGGCCACCCGCAACTGCAAATTGATTTCCCGCCATTCGCGCCGCAGCAGCGCCCGCACCCGCGCCTTCAGCTCGGCAAACGCGAAGGGTTTGATGAGGTAGTCGTCGCTGCCGATTTCCAGCCCACGCACGCGGTCTTCAATCGAGGTTTTGGCGGTCAATATAAGGATGGGGACTTTCGGGTTCTTCTTGCGCACCGTGGCCAGCACCGACAGCCCGGATACTTTGGGCAGCATCAGGTCCAGAATGATCAGGTCGTATTCGCCGGCTTCGGTGAGGTAAAGCGCTTCTTCACCGTCGGCGGCCAAGTCCACGGCCAGATGATCCTGCTGCAGCCCTTTTTTGATGAACTGGGCGACTTTGTACTCGTCTTCCACCAGCAAAACTCGCATCGCCCCGCCTCTTGATTCGTTCTATCTGTCGAAAGCCATCGGCCGGCCACGCGCCGGCAGACATGCCTGGCGCAGCCCCCGCAAACGGAGGCGGCTTTTTTAGCCTTCAGAGGCCGAAAATTCCGCCCCTGGCCGCCGACATCAATTTTATAATAAGAAGAACGCCAAAACGGCCGCGGCATGGCCCTGCGCCAGGCCGCGCGCCCCCTGGATAAAGTTTTGCATCGCTGCAGCGTGATTCTCATTGTGTGGGTGGCCATTGCGGGCGGGACCGCCGTCTCCGGAATGGCCCTGCGTACACCCCGGAATACCCGCCCAACCAAAACCAGCCATTCGATCAGCCGCGTTAAAGTTACCGACCCGGGTCAGGAACTGCTCCAGGCCCAGCAATGGGTAGAGTGGGGTGACTGGAATCGGGCCCGCGACCTGCTCGCCGCCAGCCTGGGGCATTCCCCTCTGCATGCCCGGCTTCTGGCCTATTACGCCCATGTGCTGAACGCCTTCGGCGAGCATAAACAGGCCATTGAAATGGCCCGGCGGGGGCTGAAAATCAACCCTCGCTGCGGCGAATGCCATTTATACCTGGCGGAAGCCCTCGGCGCGCGCATTAAAAAGATGAACCATTTCCAGGCGCTCTGGAATCTGCCCAAGCTGCGCCGCCAGTTGCGCCAGGCGCTGAAGGAAGCTCCTCATTTTCCGGATGCCTATTGGGGCTATATCAATTTTTATATGCAGGCGCCCGCCGCCGCCGGGGGCAGTCTGGACAAAGCCTACAAGTATGCCCTCCTGCTGGGCCGTTACGATGCCGTGGACGGCAAGCTGGCGGAAGCGGAAATCGAAAAAGCCCGGGGGCAGATGGCGCAGGCGCTGAACGATTACCGCGCCGCCATCCAGGCATATCCCCGCGATCCACGGGGCTATTTTCATCTCGGGAGGACATTGTTTTTAAGCGGCCATTTCCGGCAGGCGGCTGCGGCGCTGATTCAGGCTCATCAGCTGGCGCCGCGTTCGAAGGTTTACCGGGCCTGGTTTGCGGCGGAGTTGGTGCATTTGCACCACATGACCGCCGCCTGGCGGCTGCTGCAGCGCCCGCATGACGGCAACCGGCTGGGATATTTCCTGGTAGCGCAGGCGCTCAAAGTCACCGGCCAGAACTTCGATCTGGCCCGCCAGCTTCTAGCCCTCTACCTGGCCGCCCCACCGGAGCCGCGCCAGCCCAGCCGCAAAAAGGCCCGTCAATTATTAGCCTCGCTCGGCTGAAGCGCGACGTTATTTATTGTTTTTTCGAGTTTTGCGGGTTGTTTTTATTGAATTGCTTGCCGAAAAGGGGTCGCATCTGATTCCTCTCCGGTTGAATCCCAGCACAGCACCGCTAACATAGCCAGTCTTTCCTGATGTCGCGATGTGACTTTCCTTACATTGCGGCGTATACTTGAGCTGTTTTTGCAGCCCGTATGGATTCGAATCCTGTTTTTTCCTGAGAAGTCGGGCTTTGAAATCGGAGACGCTCGCAGGCATTGATTGGGATATGGAGGAGGGCAATATGAAATCCAATTGGATCACGGTCTGGCGGCCGGCAACCATCCTGATGTTTTTGCTGCTGAGTGCGGGAGCTACAAACCTGGCCGCGCAGGCATTGCCCGCCCACGTATCTCATACCGCAAATGGAAAATTGCATCCTCAGATGGGTTACCGCTGGGTGTTTCCCAATGATCCCCATAATTACAGTGTCGAGCCGGTGCCCAACAACGTCCCCTTGCCCGGGAATCCCCATCTGGTGGGCAATGGCCAGGGAAGTTTTTCACCTCAGATCTGCTGGCGGTGGGTGAACCCGGCTGACCCGCATGATTATCGCGTGGAACTAATGCCGCCCAATAGCGCTCCTTCGAAATATCCGAAGCTGCGCTGCGACGGCAATGGCAAATTTCATCCCCAGTTGGGCTGGCGCTGGGCGCAACCCAACGATCCCAATAATTTCACCGTGGAACCCGTGCCGCTGGGCGTGCCCTTGCCCGGGCAGGCGCATCTGGTGGGTTCCGGAAACGGGAAATTCCACCCCGCCATGGGGTGGCGCTGGCAGGAACCAGCGAATCCGCAAAACTTTACCGTGGCGCCGGTGCCGTATGGAGTGGGGCTGCCAGGCCATCCGCATCTGGTTGGCAACGGCAATGGCGGCTTTCATCCTGAGCTGGGATGGCATTGGCTCTATCCTCAGGATTCTAAAAATTTTACCGTCGTGCCCATGCCGGCAGGCGAAGCGATTGCCGGATACCCGCATCTGATGGCGGCCGGTGACGGCAACCTCCAGCCCGCGCCCTGCTGGCGTTGGCTGCACCCCAATACTCTGAATATCGGCGTGCTCGATGTCCAGCCCAGTGTTGCCGGCACTCCCGCGCGGGGCATGCCGGGGCTAGCCTGTTCCGGTGATGGCCATACCCGGCCGATCCGCCAGGCGGCTCTGAATGAATATACCCAGGGCATAGCGCTGGAAAAGCAGCATCAATTCGCCGCCGCGGCGCAGGCTTACCAGCAAGCCCTGGTCAATGATCCGAATAACGCCTATTTTTTGAATGGGCGCTGCTGGGATTTAGCCGTGATCGGAAATGTGGCTGAAGCTTTGCATGCATGTAATCAGGCGTTGCGCTTGAGTCCCGGCTGGGCGGATGCGCTCGATAGCCGCGGATTTGTCCAGCTCAAAAATCATCAGCCCGGCGCCGCCCTCACCGATTACAACGCGGCGCTGGAGCGCGAACCGCATTTAGACACTTCGCTTTACGGACGCTCGCTGGCGGAAGCAGGACTTGGCCTCACCTCAGCAGCTGCCCTGGACCGTGCCGCCGCCCTGAAAAAAAACCCCGGGGTCGCGGCCGAATTCACGACCTGGGGCATGACGACACCCTGATTTCACCATCGCGTCAGGCATGTTCCGCGGGTATGCATGCAGCGGCAAGGGCGGGAAAACCTTTGCCCCGCTCACCAGCGCGGAACCTGGCGCCGCCAGCCCGGATCCACCCGGCGGCGCATTTCCACGGCATCGTCGCGGCGATGACCCCAGCCGCGCCGGTAGCGTTCGCGCCCGCGGGCAAGCTGATCGAAATCCAGATCCACGCCCAGGCCGGGACGCTCGGGAATGCGTACGCAACCCTGATTCAACGGTATGCGTCCCCCGGCGACGATTTCGTCTTCTTCAGATTGCCAGGGATAGTGGGTGTCGCAGGCGTATTGCAACTTGGGCGTAACCGCGGCGGCATGGGCCATCGCCATCAGCGATACTCCGAGATGCGTGTTGGAATGCATCGAGAGCCCCAGGTTGAAGGTGGCGCATAAGCGGCCGAGATGCTGAATCTGACGCAGTCCGCCCCAGTAATGCGGATCACAGAGCACGATCTGAACGGCGTCATGTGTGATCGCGGCAGGAAGATCGTGGAATCCGGTCACCGCGACGTTGCTGGCCAAGGCGGTCTCCAGGCCGGCGGCGCGCAGCTGGCGGCACAGCCCGGCCATGCCGTCCAGACCGGCGACGGGATCTTCCAGATACCCTCCCTGCGCCAGTTCCTGGCGCAATCCGGAAGCGACATCGAATGCGGTCGCCACGGACCAGACGCTATTGGGGTCAAGCCGCAAAGGGATTTCCGGGCCCAGCTCGGAGCGCAGGGCGCGGATGGCTTCCATTTCTTCCGCCGGGGGAAACACGCCGGCCTTGAGTTTGGCTTCGCGAAATCCGTATTCGGCGATCATCTGGCGGACAGAAGCAGCAATCGCGGCGGGCGTGCGAATCTCGCCGTATTTGTCCCTGCGCGCGTCCTCCGCCTCTCCGCCGCCGCCAGCCAGCTTGTAAAAGGCATAGGCGGAAAAAGGCACCGCGTCCCGTACCTTTCCACCCAGCAGATCGCAGACCGGGCGGCCCAGGGCGCGGCCCAGCAGATCCAGGCTGGCGATTTCAAGCGCCGAATAGATGCGCAGATCAGCATCGCCCGGGTTTTCGCCCGGCACCAGCCAAGTCTGGGAACGATCGGCGCCCGTCGCTGTTCTTGCATCAGCCGGCAAAAGGCCCGCCGCCAGGGTGAAGGCGTCCGCGCCGATCACGCGCGGGCGCCAGGCCTGAAACGCGGCCAGCGCCGCCTCGCCACCATGGGCTTCGGCAATGCCGGTCAGGCCATCTTCACTTTGCAGCTCAATGACGATGCGCGGGGCGTAGGCTGCATGCAGGCCGTAGGAACTGAAAAGCGGCGGATCGGCTATGGCGATCGGGTGAATTTTAAGTTCCGTAATGCGCATGCTTGCAGTGGCAGGGCCATTTTGTGACGGGGCCACATTTGTTACTTCGCCGTTCCAGCCGCCGGCCTCGCGAGCGGCGTCAGTGCGTGGGCGGGAAGGCGCGGTACAACTCTCCCGCCCCGGTGTTCGAAGGCCCCAGCACGGGCTGATCATCCAGGCTGGCGGCCACGATATTGGCGACTTCCCGCCGGATGGCGATCAGGGCATCGCCATGCGGCAGCGGCTGGGGATGACAGCGGCTGGCCATGATGATGAGATAGGTCTGGGTCACCGGATCAATCCAAATGGAAGGTCCGGTCCAGCCGGTATGTCCATAGGAGCCGAAGGGAAAAAGCACGCCGCGATTGGTAAACCCGGAATCCAGATCCCATCCCAGGCCGCGGATTTCCGGATTGCCGGCCGGGCTTTCGGGCGAAATCATTTTACGGATGGTCAAGGGGCCCAGAATGCGCACCCGGCGCGTGCCGCCGGCGCGCGTCCGGCGCGTCAATACGCCGCCGTTAAGCAGGCACTGCGCGTAGCGGCCGAGGTCGGCGGCATCGGAGAACAATCCGGCCAGGCCGGAAACCCCGCCCATGGCCGTAGCCGTGGGATCATGCACCTGGCCCCAGCGCAGGCGGCCTTCGATCACCTGGGTGGGAGCGATGCGCGAGCGTAGCGAGCGGGGCGGCAGAAACATGGTCGCACGCATGCCCAGCGGCCCAAAGACGTGCCGCGCATCATATACATTGAGCGGTTCGCCAGTGATGCGCTGCACCAGATAGCCGAGCACGATAAAGTTGACGTCGCTATAGACAAACTGCTCGCCCGGCGGATGAATCAGATGCACCTGCTCGACTAACTTGAGCGCCCCCTGTAATCCATGCCAGGCGTGATCCACGTTTTGCCCGGGCGGAAAGCCGGGAAAACCAGTGGGGCCATGGCCCATCAGATAGAGCAGTTCGGGGCTGGGAATGTCCGGCGGAAGGCCGGAAAAATGCGTCAGCAGCTCGCGGATCGTCACCTGCCCCTTGCCATGGCGGGCAAATGCGGGCCAGTATTGCGCCACCGGAGCGTCGAGCTGCAGCCGGCCTTCCTGCACCAGTTGCATGACGGCCGGGGTGGTGGCGATGACTTTGGTCAGCGAGGCAAGATCGAAAATGGTGTTGAAGCGCATCGGCCGTTCCTGCGGCACAATGCTGCGGCTGCCGAAAACGCCCCGGTAAATGACATGACCGCGATGCACCGCCAGTACCACCGCGCCGGGAAAATCCCCGTCGGCAATCGAGGTTTCAAAAATGGGCGTAATGCGGCGCAGCAGTCGGCCGTTGACTCCCGGCACCGGCGGAATGCCGACCATGCGCGTGCCTGCGGGAAAATGCCGCGAAGTGGGAATCTGCGCCGTCGCGCCCGCGGCCAGCAGACCGAGAACGCCAATCAGGTTGAGGCAAATCGCCGCGCGCCGCGGCCGGTAGTGAAGATCCGTAAAAGTCACGCCATCCTCCCGCAAAAGCAAAACACGATTATCGCCGATTGCGGGCGGAAAAGCGGATGGATTTACACACAATACCTTACCGGCCGTGCTGGAACAGCGCCAGCAGGTTATAGCCGGTGGTGAAGCTGACGGTATTCAAACCATAATGCTGGCTATGGCTGAAGCTGACTTCGAGCAGCAACCAGCGAATGGGGTTGTAATCGAGCCAGGCGCCATACCCCTGATCGCGATCCAGGCTGGCGCCGCCGGTTTGTGAAGTCGAAGCCGGCGCCAGCGGGTTGGTCACCGGCGTGGTGCCGGCGCGGTTGTAAACACTTTGCGACCCGGCGGGTAAAATTTTATAGCCGGCCGCTCCCAGGCCGAGGTGATGGGTGAGATAAAATTCTCCGCCCGCTTCCAGATTGCCCACCCAGCCGTAGGTGGTGACCGGACGCACAAAATAGCTTTCGTTGGTGATGGTGTTGGCAATGCCCAGATCCACGAAGGGGACAAAACGGCCAAAACTGTGATTGAACCGATTATTGAAATCCACCGTGGCGCGGCCGCTGCTGAGGCCGGCGGCGCGGTCCCCGGTGGGTGCGGTGCCGGTCAGGGTTGAGGTCAGGCGCAGGCCGGGTAACTGCGAACGCATCTGCAGGCCGAGATACGCATCGCCTAGCCCGCCCGCTCCTGCGCTGGAGAGTTGAAAATCATAATAGGGCACGCCGGCCAGCAGCGTAAAATGCCGGTTGATGCGATAGCCCAGACTGGTATTCCACAGATAAGCCTGGCCGTTGCGGTTGTCTTCCGCCTGCCAGCCCTCCCATAAAAACCAGCGCGAGGGCGAAGCTACCGCCTGCATTTGGACCGCCCCGTTTCTGGGCGCGCCACTGGAACCGGTCACGGAAGATGGGGATGACTGCCCCCAACTCGCCGCCGCCAGCAATGTCATGAATATCATGCCGAAAAACAGTGGTGATAAACGACGACGAAGCCTACGCATTTTAGCCTCCCAAAGATCTTTAAAATTTTCGCGCCGGAACCGTTCAATTAGTAGAACCGGTTCCGGCACGGAGTGGGATTTATTATTGGACAGCGACAGAGGAATTGGCCGATTGCGCGGCGCTGGCCGAAGCCGAAACGGGTGTCGCGACCATTTCCAGTTGCGTGCCGGAGTTCAGGGTGAAGTTGCCATTCTGTGAAACCAGCAGAATGGCGGAGTTGGCCAGGCCGGTGGCGCTGGCATGGGCCGCACCCGTGGCCAGGGCCGCGGCAGGCAGTTCAATCCGGACCGGCACACCGTTGCTGGCTTGAAAAGCCACATTGGCGCCGCCACTCATGCCCACGCCATTGGACGCGCCCAGATTGGCGGAGGCATTTCCCGCCATGCCGGCCATGCTGCCGGCGGCCGCGCCAGCCGAAGCGCCTGCGTTGCCGGCCGCATTACCGGCCGCGCCGAGCGAGGAGCCCAGGGAGGAACCGATCGCCGAGCCCAAACCAGCCGCGCCGGCCGCTCCGGTCGAGCCGCTGGTGGCGCCGCCGGTGCTGGAAGCCGCGGCCGCGCCGCTCAGAGCCGAACTCAAACCGCCATTGAGCATGGGAGGTCCGGCCATGCCGGCGTTGTCAAAACGAGCGTAGGGCGCCGCGGCAAAAATGGCGGCGATGGTGGCATGCATGGGCAGGCGCTCGCCGTTATGCAAAACCGCCTGATCGAAGACCACGCCCAGCGAAGAGCGGGCATGCGAATTGGCCGCCGCCTGCACCGCCGTAACCCGGCCCAGCAGACGCGCGCCCTTGGGCAGAATCACGCGGCCATGATTTTTGACCGCTGCCGTGGTTTGCGCCACCACTTGCTGGCCTACACGGGCATGCTGCGAATCCAGCCGGGTGCGCAGCCTGGCGCGAAATGCGGTCTGAAAGGCCGTCGCGGATTGGGTCTGCACCGAGGCCGCTTTGGTGGCGGCGGAGGTCTGTGATGCCGCCGCTCCCGCGGCTGTGCCGGAGGCCGTGGCGCCGGTCTGTGCCCAGGCAGTGATTCCCGCCAGGGCGAAAAGTGTCAGTGACTGAAATACCTTTTGTAAGCGATTCATTTTTCTATCTCCTTAACTGAATTTCCGCCATCTCCATGCGAGCAAAACTCGTGCCACTCTGGTTATTCCTTTAAATCCAGACACTTAAAGGGAGTCATGGGTATGGAACCTGGCTGCGATTCAGAAAAATATCCCGCCGGTTCGTAAAAACCTCGCGATCAAGCTGAAGCCCGGATTAAAATGCCGGCCCGGTGATTTCACCAAGGTTTATACTCATGCGGGCGGGATAGAAATATGAAGACCAAGATGAAATGGCAACGCGCGGCAACCGGATTGGCATGCTTTTTGGCGATGGGGATGGCCCGGGCGCAGACGCCGCCGCGGACGGCGCGGCTGTGGCTGACCACGGTCAATGGCAAGGAACTGCTGGCCCGGCAGCCGCAGCCGCTGCGATTTTCTCCCGTCTTTTCGGCGAAAAGGGTCATCAAGGTCAACCCCATGGAGCAATATCAGAAGATGGAGGGCTTCGGGTTCGCCCTGACCGGAGGCAGCGCGCAGCTGCTGATGCGCATGGCGCCCGCGACGCGAGCGGCATTATTGCAGCAGTTGT
>JAKATS010000220.1 GCA_021818645.1 Acidobacteriota bacterium
CCCACCGCGAGGCGGCCGCCCGCCACCACGCCGTCCTCGACGTCATCGCGGTTTGCGTGCATGGCATCCTCGACCCGGGCTTTCTTCTCCTTCATCTCGGTCTCGGTGGCCGCTCCCACCTTGATCACCGCCACGCCGCCGACCAGCTTGGCCAGCCGTTCCTGCAGCTTTTCGCGATCGTAGTCGGAGGTGGTCTCGTCAATCTGGGTCCGCAACTGCTTCACGCGGCCTTCGATTTCGGCGGTCTTGCCGGCGCCTTCCACGATGGTGGTGTTGTCTTTGTCAATTACCACTTTCTTGGCGCGGCCGAGCGAGCTCAGCTGCACCGATTCCAGCTTGACCCCGATTTCTTCGCTGATGAACTCGCCGCCGGTGAGAATGGCGATGTCCTGCAGCATGGCCTTGCGGCGGTCGCCGAAGCCCGGCGCCTTGACCGCGCAGGCGTGCAGCGTGCCGCGCAGCTTATTGACCACCAGCGTGGCCAGCGCTTCGCCTTCGACATCTTCCGCAATGAGGATCAGCGGCTTGCCGGAGCGCGCAATCTGCTCCAGCAGGGGCAGCAGGTCCTTCATCGCGCTGATCTTCTTTTCATGGATCAGGATGTAGGGGTCCTCCAGCACGGCCTCCATGCGGTCCGGATCGGTGACGAAATACGGCGACAGGTATCCGCGGTCGAACTGCATCCCCTCGACCACGTCCAGTTGCGTCTCCATCGTCTTCGATTCCTCGACCGTGATGACGCCGTCCTTGCCGACTTTCTTCATCGCCTCGGCGATGATGGTGCCGATGGTGGCGTCGTTATTGGCCGAAATGGTGCCGACCTGGGCGATCATGTCGCCCTGCACCGGCTTCGACATTTTCCTGATTTCATCCACTGCGGTGCTCACCGCGCGGTCAATCCCGCGCTTCAGCGCCATCGGGTTGGCGCCGGCCGCCACGTTCTTCACGCCTTCGCGGAAGATCGCCTGCGCCAGCACCGTCGCGGTCGTGGTTCCGTCGCCGGCCACGTCGCTGGTCTTCGAGGCCACTTCGCGCACCATCTGCGCGCCCATGTTTTCCAGCGTGTCCTTGAGCTCGATTTCCTTGGCTACTGTCACCCCGTCTTTGGTGATGGTGGGCGAGCCGAATTTCTTTTCAATCACCACGTTGCGACCCTTGGGCCCGAGCGTGATTTTCACCGCGTCGGCCAGCGTGTTCACTCCGCGCAAAATGGCCTGGCGCGAATTTTCGCCATGAACAATCCTTTTGGGCATGATTTCCTCCTGATTTCCTTATTTCCGCGAATTACTTTTTCGCCGTTTTGGTTTCCAGTACTCCCAGCACTTCTTCCTCGCGCAGGATGAGGAGTTCCTCCCCGTCGAGCTTGATTTCGTTGCCGGAGTATTTGCCAAACAAAATGCGGTCGCCTTCCTTCACATCCAGCGGCTGCACTTTGCCGTCTTCGAGCACTTTGCCCTTGCCGACGGCGACGACTTCGCCTTCCTGGGGCTTTTCCTTGGCGGAATCTGGAATGATGATGCCGCCGCGGATGGTTTCCTGTTCCTCTATCCGCCGGACCAGCAGCCGGTCGTGCAGAGGCCGTACTTTTGCCATATGCGTGTCTCCTGATGAATTCGGCGCGGGCTTGCGCCTCGCCGGAATTTTCTGGCACTTGCCAGGTTAAATTGCCAGCCGGGATAGTCAAGACTAATGATTACAACCGTTTAGCAGTCTCAACCTCCGACTGCTAAAACATAGCAGCACTGCCCCGGATTGTCAACATGATTGTGAAAACTACAGAAATTCCACCCTTTATCCGATGCCAGACAAAGGGGCGAGGATCCTCGGCGGCTTCAAGGATAAAGATCTGAAACTGCCGGTGTATGAAGCCGATTATTTCTTTTCTTCGCTGGAGCTGGCCGGCGGAGTCGGGTTATTCGACGAGTTGCCCACTTCGTTGATCGCCTTTTTGAACTCTTTAATGCTCTCGCCCAGGCCTTTGCCGAGCTGGGGCAGCTTGGCAGGCCCGAAGATGAGCAGGCAGATCAGCAGGATGATCAGCAGGTGGGTCGGCTGGAGAATTCCATCAAACATCGTATCTCTCCTTCCAGCGCACCCACGACAGGATTCCGGTCCTGGGCGGATGTCGGCCGGGCGTGTCCCCATGGGCGGGACGTCAATTCAGGCTCAGTATAGCGCAGTTTTCTCCCGGCCGTTAAAATAAAAGCTGGTCATGGTGTCACTCGCTCCCGCGCTCATTCCCGCCGCACCCCAGCCGAAATTATTGGTTTTTGATCTGGATGGCACGCTGATTGATTCCCGGCTGGATCTGGCCCACGCTGTCAACGCCGCGCTGGCCGCGCTGGGCCGGCCTGCCCTGCCGCTCCAGCAGATTGCCCGGTATGTCGGCAACGGCGCCCCCATGCTGATGCGCCGCGCCCTGGCAGGCTGGGCCGCCCCTCCGGAACCGAGCCCGGCCTCCGATGGGCCGGAGCTGCCGGCCGCGCTGGCGGCATTTTTGGCATATTACGACTGCCATCTGCTCGATCACACGCAGCCCTATCCCGGCGTCATGGCCACGCTGGCCCGGCTGGAGCCGCATTATGTCATGGCGGTTTTAACCAACAAACCCCTGCATCACAGTCAGAAAATCCTGGCCGGCCTGGGCCTGGCGCGCTTTTTTGTGACGGTGTATGGCGGCGATAGCTTCGCCACCAGAAAGCCCGATCCCGAAGGCCTGATCGCGCTCATGCGCGCCCATGGCGCAAGGCCGCCGGAAACCTGGATGATCGGCGACAGCGGGGTGGATATTCAGACCGGACGCCAGGCCGGCGCCGTGACCTGCGGCATGACCTACGGGCTGGCGCCGGATTCCCTGGCCGAAAATCCGGCCGACTACAGGCTGGAAGCTTTTGCGCAATTGACCAATCTGCTGCTGCCGAACGATGCTCTGGCGCGGCGAGAAGCCAGCAGCGCCAGGCGAACGGCTTCCAACGCCGCGCGGCGCCGCTGATCACCGCGCTTGATCCCTTAGTGAATGCTTTCGCCCTGGTGCGCCACCAGCGCCATAAAGATCGCCAGCACCCGTCGCCGATAGCCCAGCATGCGATCAGCCATGTTGGCGAAGCCGGGGTCGCGGCGGCTTACCCGTTCCCATTTCTTCATGATTTCGGGCGGCACTTCAATATCGCGGCGCAGTTCCTGATAGGAGTAGCCGCGCAAAAAAAGCCCATAAAAAAACGCGGCTTCACGTTCCGGAGCCTCGAACTCCCGTCCCGTCTCCTCGGGTTCGGCCAGAGCCGGCGCTTGATATGAGGTTGCGATATCCAAAGCGGAAAATTTCTCCCCTGGAGGACGGCGTAGTTGCCCGCGCCATCACCCCGAATCTCATTGATTACACCAGCCGCCGCGAAAATACAACGTCCGGGGCCAACATTTATTTTTATCGCCGCTGAAAAAAACTCAAATGCGTGCCGCCCTGGCGCACGCAGCGGGTCCGCCGCAGTTCGCCGTAGGCTTCAGCCAGCCGCGCCTGGGCGGCGTGTTCGGCGGCGATCTGGGTTTGGATGCCGGCCAGCGCCGAAGCAGACAAAAACTCCAGCACCTGCCCGTATTCGATTTCTCGCGCGTAGGGAGGGTCGAGAAAAATCAAATCCAGGCCGCCATGGGCGGCGATCTCCGCGGCGGTTTCCGCATCATGGGCCAGCCGTTTCAGCGCCGGCAGCACGGGACGCGCGATCACCACCCCGGCGGCTCCGAGCGCCTGCCGGTTGGCCTCGAGCGCCGCCAGGGCAGCCGGCTGCTGTTCCACCCACCAGACCCGCTCCGCTCCCCGGCTCAACCCTTCCAGGCCGATCGCTCCGGTGCCGGCATAGAGATCGAGCAGCCAGGCGCCTGGCCAGCGTTCCGCCCAGATATTGCCCAGGGTTTCGCGTAATTTGTCGCTGGTGGGCCGCAGCCGCATGCCTGCCGGCGCCTGCAGCCGGCGGCCGCCCCATTGGCCCGCTATGATTCGCACCATGGATAGAGTAAAGGCACGGCCCCAGCCGGCCGCTGTTCACTAAGCCTGCAGATGATGTTGAAAATTTTCCCGGATGGCGTGATTGATGGCGGAGTAAACTTCCGTCGAGCGGCCCCGGAACCACTGCACGATCTTTCGCCCCTCGGGATCGTCGCAGCGGTGAATCGAGTGATCTTCCGGGTGCGCATCGGAATCCACCACCACCAGCACATCCCCGGCCTGCAGCCGCGGCGCCTGCGGCACCACCCGCCGCACCACAATATTAAATACAAATCCGTGGGCCGCCTGACTGGCCATCATTAACGCTTTTTGGCAAAAAGGGCAGCGGTAGTGTTCCATGAAGAGGTTTTCGATTTAAGCCGTCCGGGACATTCGAAGATTATACCCAAATCAAAAAAAATGGGCGGCTGGACGATCCAGCCGCCCATGATTGGGCCGAATGCGAAGTCAATTTAAGATGCCGGCGAACAGCTCTGGAAGGCCAGCGTGGATGCGGTTACGGTGCTGCCTGAGGTCACATCCAGCGCGCCGCCGGAGCTCAGGCTGCTGGTTTGCAGGTCCGATGTCGTGCAGGTTGCAATGGTCGTATCCTGCTCCGTCGCCTGCCCGTCCACCGTGTAGGCGGCCGCGGCGCTGCTTTGTGTGTAAGTCGTCCCGCCCGAGCTGAACTGGCCCACATTGGGGTTGGCGGCGGGAACCACCAGCGAATAGCTGGCGCAGTCGGTGCCGCTGGGGCAGCCGCTGCCGCTGGCGGTATCGAGCGTGGTCGTCACCGTACTCTGCTGCGGCAGAGGAATGGAAACCTGCACGGTGCTGCCATTCAAGGTGACCGGCTGCAGTGCGCTGATCGCCACGGAGATGGCCTGAGCGCCGCTGCTGCCGGTGCTGCTGACCTGGCCCTGGATGGTGGCCGGGGCCTGGCCGCTGGCCACGGGTTCGGCGATCAGCGGGATATTGCCCATACTGGTGCCGGCCGGTACGCCGCGGGTCACGGTGGCGGCGTAGGTCACGCCCAGTTTGCTCATCGCGTCCACCACCACATCATAGTTGCCGGGCGCCAGCGGACAGAAGACAAAATTGCCGTTGCTGTCGGCCAGCGTCTGCATGACCACGCGGTCAATGCCGTTGCTGTCGGGTTGTTCCAGCGCCACCACGATGCTGCCGGGCGCGATCGGCTGCTGGGTTGCGCTGTCGGTCACGGTGCCTTGAATGCTGGTGCTGTTGGTGGAGATTTCTCCCGCATGCAG
This sequence comes from Acidobacteriota bacterium, assembly GCA_021818645.1. Lineage (GTDB taxonomy): Bacteria > Acidobacteriota > Terriglobia > Terriglobales > SCQP01 > JAKAZV01. Next base: position 5,248 of record JAKATS010000220.1, read on the forward strand.
CACCGGTTTGAGCCGGTACTGGCCATTGCCTTCGGTCACGATCGAAGCGCAGGAGTTGAAGTCAATATCCAGGTCCACCGCTTTTCCATTCGCCACGGTGAGCTGCCCGCCGGAAATCTGGCTGGCGGGAATTTTAATGCCCGTCTGAGCTTCGCTCGACAACTGCAGCGGCTGTACGCTGTTGTTGGCCGCCAGCACCACGCAGTTGGCCGCGCTGCTGCCGCAGGCGTTATTGGTCACCAGTGAGGCCGAGGAGTTGGGCTCGAGCAGCAGCCGGATCATGGAGTAATTGCCCGGCGGCAGTTGTTTCACGTCGCCCAGCGTGGCCAGCAGGCATTGCGTGTTGGCCTGGGACAGCAGATCAATCTGCATGGGCGAGGTTTTCAGATTGGGGGTCAAATCCTGCCAGCCGCTGCTGCCGCTGCTGTCGAGCGTGGCTTCAACATCGGCCACGGTGACATAGACATGGCTGAAGGGACCGCCGGTGGCGCTCGAGCAGGTCGCCGGATCGCTCATGGTGGTGGTGACCTGCCCGCCGGTCGGCACCAGCTTCGGTCCGCTGCCGCCGCAGGCCGCCAGCCACCCCAGGGCAGCTATCAGCGTACTCAAGGCCCCGATCTTTGCCCAAATGTGTGTTTGCATGCCGAACTCCCTCGTGCTCGAGGCACATTTAAATTTTGGATGACGACATTTTGCCAATCCAATTTGACAATCGTATGCTTGCAAATTAAATGCCATTCTCGGGCCTCGGGTGAAAGCCTGTGTTTTGTTGGAGTTTCCCCGGAATTACAATCTCGGAGCCGGTTTCCCGGCGGCTGAGCAGAAGTAGAAATTACCGCTTCTACGACCCGCAGCTTCCATTCCATACTCCCGCTTTTTACTGGGTTCGGCTCTGACTTCCCGTTATCTTGAGAGAAACGACGTCAGTTTGTGCCGCTCAGGTTGGCCATGCCTCACACCCAGTTACATGCCTTATTCAGTTTGTTTCTGCTGCTGGCGGCGGCCAAGATCGGCGAGGAAGTCTTTATCCGACTGCGGCAGCCGGGACTGGTGGGGCAGATTCTGGCCGGCTTTATCATCGGCCCCAGCCTGCTTCATTGGCTGCAGCCGTCGGGCACGCTCGATTTCATGGCCGAAATCGGCGTGATCTTTTTATTGTTTGAAACCGGACTCGAAACCCAGCCCGAAGAATTGCTGGAGCAGGGCACGCTCAGCCTGGCGGTGGCCGTGCTGGGTGTCTTGACGCCGTTGGGCCTGGGCTGGTGGTTTGCCCGCTCGGTCGGGGAAAATCCCATCACCGCGCGTTTTGTCGGCACCCTGTTGACGGCGACCAGCATCGGAATCACGGCCAAAGTGCTGGCCGATTTCGGCGCCACCCGCAGCCGCTTCGGGCGGGTGATTTTAGGCGCGGCGGTGCTCGATGACATTCTCGGCCTGCTGGCGCTTTCCATCCTGGCCAGCTTTGCCGCTCCGCATTTGAAGCTGACCAATATCGCCTTTACCATCGGCTTTGTCACCGTGTTTTTTATTCTGGTCCTGGTGCTGCGCCGGGCCGCATGGCCGCGGTTGAGCCCGCGGCTGGGCCGGTTGCGCGCCGGCTCGCCGGTCTGGGCGTTTTCGCTGGTGCTGCTGCTGGGCTTTTCCGCCATGTCGGCTTATATCGGGCTGGCGGCCATCATCGGCGCCTTTCTGGCCGGCATTTTTCTGAGCGAAACCGAAAGCGCGGGCCAGCCGCTGCGCCAGCGCGCCGAAGCGGTGAGCAGTTTCGTGGTGCCGTTTTTTCTGGCTGACATCGGCTTGCGGGTCAACCTCCACGATCTGATTTCCCGCCATGCCTTGTTTCTGATTGCCGCGCTCACCCTGATCGCCATGTTTTCCAAGCTGGCCGCCTGCGGGCTGGCGGCGCTGCCGCTGGGCCGGCGCGACGCCCTGCGCGTGGGCCTGGGCATGATTCCGCGGGGCGAGGTCGGCATCGTCGTTGCCGATCAAAGCCTGCGCATTGCCGCCATTCCGCGCGAGTACTATTCCATCAGCATCGCCATGGCGGTATTGACCTCGATTTTTGGCCCCATACTGCTGCGCCTCGCGCTGAAACAGGATGCGCAGCCGGCGCGGGAATCATCCGCCGCCCGGGCGTAAGCCGGCGCGCGGCCGGGATTTTTTGTGGACTGCCCCAACCTTTCGCACGGCCTTACGTATCTGATTTAAAAATCTCAGGAGGCAGCGATCATGGCTGGAACCTTGCAAGGCAAACGGGTGGCGGCGCTGGTGGACGACCGGTTTGAAGCCGCCGAACTTTTCGAACCCAAACAGGCATTGGAACAGGCCGGCGCGCAGGTCGAGGTGATTTCCCGCCATGCCCGGCTTACCTCCATGCGGCATCACGATCCCGGACCCACCCTGGCCCGCGATCGCGCCCTCGACCAGGCCGATGCCGGCGATTATGACGCCCTGCTGCTGCCCGGCGGGGTGGTCAATGGGGACAGCCTCCGCATCGTGCCCGAGGCCCAGCGTTTCGTGAAGCTCATCGCCGGCGCGCAGAAGCCGATTGCGGTGATTTGCCACGGCGGCTGGATTCTGATCTCCAGCGGCCTGGTGCGGGGCCGCACCCTGACCAGCTGGCCCACCTTGCAGGACGATTACCGCAATGCCGGCGCGCACTGGGTTGACCGGGAAGTGGTGCGTGACGGCAATTGGGTTTCCAGCCGCAAGCCCGACGATATTCCCGCCTTTAACCGGGAAATGCTGGCGCTCTTTGCGGAAGGCCGGACCCTGGCGGCTTGAATCCCGGAATGCGGGACTCAGCCGCAGCTCACAGGATGGGTTCCTTATATTTCGGCTTCGGGTCATAGCGCTTCATACGGGCCAATGGCCGGGGAGTCAGTTGGGGTACATGGTGATTTGAAGCGGACTCAAGCCCGGGATTCCTCCCGGCGAACCCAAAGGCAGGGCATCGGCGAATCGGGCCGGAGCGTGGTACGATAATTCCGCCATGCCCTCCGCTCCTGCTCCCGTCCTGCGACAAAAAGCCCAGCTCATGTCCGCCAGTGAAATCGAACGCACGCTGGTACGGCTGGCGCATGAAATCGTGGAAAAAAACAACGGCGTGGACGACCTGGTGCTGATCGGCGTCAAGCGCCGCGGCCTGCCCCTGGCCACGCGCCTGGGCGCGTTGGCGGCGCGCATTGAATCGAAGCCGGTCCCGGTGGGCGAGCTCGATATCACCTTCTACCGCGACGATCTCAGCACGGTGGGCCAGAAGCCCGTGGTCACCCCCACCCAGATTCCCTTTCCCCTGGCCGGCAAAAACGTGGTGCTGGTGGATGACGTGCTCTACACCGGACGCACCATCCGCGCCGCCCTCGACGCGCTGTTCGATCACGGCCGCCCGCGGCGGGTGCAGCTGCTGGTGCTGATTGACCGCGGGCACCGCGAGCTGCCGATCGAGGCCAGCTTTGTCGGCAAGTACGTGCAGACCACCGAGCGGGAAATCATCGAAGTCAAGCTGCAGGAAGTGGACAATCTGGAAAAAGTCCTGCTGGTCGAGCCCGAACACTGACCGGCGCCGGCGGGAAGCCCTCCTGCGGCAGCCGGCGGTTCGAAGCGGAACATTTCAACTTCCATACGCATGAGCCATCTGCTCGGCATCGAGAAACTGCCCACCGAAACCATCTGGGATTATTTACACCTGGCCCAATCCTTCGCGGCCGCGCCGCCGGCGCGCGATCTGGCCGGCCAGCGCATTCTGCTGTTGTTTTACGAGGCCTCGACCCGCACCCGCGCGTCGTTTGAAGTGGCCGCCCGCCGGCTGGGAGCGGAAACCGTTTTCGTCGCCGCCCAGGCCAGCAGCATTGAAAAAGGCGAATCGCTGCTCGACACCGTTTATACCCTGCGCGCGCTGGATTTGCGCGCCATCGTGATGCGGCACGGCGCCAGCGGCGCCCCCGGGCTGGTGGCCCGCAACGTGGATGTGCCGGTGATCAATGCCGGCGACGGCATGCACGAGCACCCCACCCAGGCGCTGCTCGACGGCTACACCATCCTGCGTCATCGCGGCCGCATCGAGGGTTTGACGGTGGCGATCGTGGGCGACATTCTGCACAGCCGCGTGGCCCGCTCCAACATTCTGCTGCTGACCCGCCTGGGCGCCAAAGTCCGGCTCTGCGGACCCCGCACCCTGCTGCCGCCGGAGCTGGCGCTGGCCTATGGCGATGCGGTCACCGCGACCCATGATCTCGAGGCCGCGCTGGAAAACGCCGATGTGGTGATGGTTTTGCGCATTCAGATGGAGCGCATGCGCGCATCATTTTTCACCAGCGAGACCGAATACGTGCGCGCTTTTTCCCTCACCTCCGAGCGGCTGCGCCTGGCCGCGCCGGAGGCGCTGGTGATGCATCCCGGGCCGATGATCCGGGGAGTGGAAATCAGCGCAGAGGTTGCCGACTCGCCCCAGTCGGTGATCCGCGAGCAGGTGGAAAACGGGGTATTGATCCGCATGGCGGTGCTGCACCGCCTGCTGGCCCCGCGCGCGGCCTGAAGCTGAACATGTCCATCATTCTCAAAAATGGACGGCTCTTCGACCCCGGCACCGGGCGGGATGAAATCGGCGATCTGGTGATCCACAACGACCGGATTCGCGATCTCGGCCCGCGCATCGCGGCCGAAAGCCCGGGCGTATTGGACTGCAGCGGGCTGGTGATCACGCCCGGCTGGCTGGACGCGCATGTGCATCTGCGCGAGCCCGGCCAGGAATACAAGGAAACCATCGCCACCGGAACCCGCGCCGCCGTGGCCGGCGGCTTTACCGCCGTGGCGGCCATGCCCAACACCCAGCCGGTCAACGACCATGCCGGCATCACCACCCTGCTGGTGCAGCGAGCGCGCGAGCTGGGCAACGCCAGGGTGTATCCCATCGGCGCCATCACCGCCGGCAGCCGCGGCGAGCAGCTCGCCGCCATAGGCGCCATGCGCGCCGCCGGCGCGGTGGCCATCAGCGACGACGGCCGTCCGGTGATGAACGGCCAGATCATGCGCCGCGCCATGGAATATGCGGCCATGCACCAGATGCCGGTGATCGAGCACGCCGAAGACCTGCATCTTTCCGCCGGCGGGGTGATGCACGAAGGCCCGGCCAGCTATCGCCTCGGCCTGGCCGGCATTTCCTCCGCCTCCGAAGCCTCGCTGGCGGCGCGCGACCTGCTGCTGGCCGAACAGACCGGCTGCCATCTGCACATCGCCCATGTATCGGCCGCGGCCACGGTGCGGCTGCTGGCCGAGGCCAAAAGCCGGGGCGTGCGGGTCACCGCCGAGGTCACGCCCCACCATCTCACCCTCTGCGACGAGGATGTGCGCGACTACGATCCCAATTTCAAGATGAATCCGCCGCTGCGCTCGGCGGCGGACCGCGAGGCCCTGATCGCGGGCCTGGCGGAAGGCGTGATAGACATCATCGCCACCGATCATGCTCCCCACGCCGCGCATGAAAAACAGCAGGAATTCGAGCGCGCGCCCTTCGGCGTGATCGGCCTGGAAACCGCCCTGCCCCTGGGCCTGGCGCTGGTGCGCGCCGGCCGGCTGACGCTGCGCCGGCTGCTGACCGCGCTTTCGCTCGAGCCGGCCCGGTTATTCGGACTGCCCGTGCCCGCGCTCGCCCCCGGCAGCATCGCCGATCTGACCATCTTCGATCCCGAACGCGAATGGCTCTGCGCTCCCGCGGCGCTGCATTCCAAAAGCCACAACAGCCCCTTCCTGGGCTGGCGGCTGCAGGGCCGCGCGGTGCATACCCTGGTCGGCGGCCGCGTGGTTTACTCCCTGGAAGCATAAGCGAAGCGATCAACGGCATATAACTGCATTGCAGTTTTACGAGTTCAATTGAGTTATTGGTCAGAATAAAAGTCCGATCATAAGTTGTGCGGTAATTCTGATATACAATAAAGCCATCTTTGAAGGAACGGGTGATGCGACCAGGGAATTATTGCGGCACCGGCCTGAAAATACTTCTTTTACTGGCGGCAGGATGCGGGCAAATCCTGTGCGCCCAGGCGCAAAAGCCGGCGAATCAGCCGATTCATCCCAAGTCATTCATCCGGCCGGCGCAGACTTTGCCCACGCCACGCCGAATCCACAAACTTTACAGCGTACATTTCCCCATAGTTTCACGGCTTCAATTTTTTGACAGCGGAG
>JAKATS010000255.1 GCA_021818645.1 Acidobacteriota bacterium
CAGGACCATGGACGACACCCCGGAAACCATTTGCAGTACGCGGTCAAATTCCGGGCCTTCCCGCACCTGGCGCCAGGCCGCGCCCATGCAAAACCGCGTGGCGCCCTCCGCTTTGGCCTGCCGCGCCTGCGCCAGCACCGGCTCGAGTTCCATCAGGTGCTCGTTTTTGACTCCGGTCTTGTAATGCGCGCTTTGCGGACAGTAGCCGCAGTCTTCCGGACAGCCGCCGGTTTTGATGGACAGCAACTGGCAGAGCTGCACCTCCGGCTCGGGGTGGTACTGTGTGTGCGCGGCGTGCGCAGCTTCGATCAAGGCCAGCAGGGGGCGCCGGTACAGGGCGGCGACTTCGTCCCGGGAAATGCGGGGCGCGGCCGGAGTGGCGGCCGGCGCGGCTAGCGTGACATTTTGCGGCATGCTGCCATTTTGACATTAGGCGGGGGATGGAGAATAGAGAATAGGGGGATGAGGAGTGGGGGGTGCAAGTGATGAACCTCAAACTGGTTGGGCAGCAGAAAATGTCCATGATCCGTGGTTGGCATGGGATGGGATATTTTCCAGGGCATGACGGATGTCATACCGGATGGGCCGCAACTCTTTCAATATCAGCATGGGGGATATATAAATATCCGCCGCGGAGGAAACCTCATGATCTGCGAGCTCGATGGCGATCAAAGCGTTGGTGAATTGGCGGCGCGCCGGCCGGGTGCGCTGGCGGTCCTGCGCCAGTCCGGCATAGACGGCTGCTGCGGCGGCGCGGAAAAACTGGCCGACGCCTGCCTGCACGCTGGCATCAGCCTGGAGGAGTTGAGCCGACGGCTGAATGCGGCGCCCGTACCGCCCAAGGTACGGGACTGGACCGAGGCAGCGGCCGGCGAACTGATTGCCCATATCGTCGGCGTGCACCATGCCTACGTGCGGGCGCATGCGCCAATCCTGCTGCGCCTGGCCGCCGCGGTGCATCGGGTGCACGGCGCGCACCATCCGGAACTGGCAGAAATGGAGGCGGCGGTCGGCCGCTTGTGCGATGAACTGGACGCGCACATGGACAAAGAAGAACGGATACTGTTTCCTTATATCGAACGGCTCGAATCGGCCGGCACGGAACGGGAGGATTGGACGCCGCCGCCGTTCGGCACGGTCCGCCATCCCATCGCGATGATGCTGCGCGAACACGCCGCCGCCGGCAACGAAGTGGCGGAACTGCGCCGCCTGAGCGCGGAATATCGCTTGCCTGAAGACGCCTGCGCTTCCTATCGGGGACTGTTCCAGGAGCTGCAGGAATTCGAACGCGATTTGACAGAGCACATACACCTGGAAAACAACATCCTGTTTCCCCGCGCGGAGAAGCTGGAAAGCGCGCTGTTAGCCGATTTAGCGCAGGAACAGCGACGGTAGGGATGGGGAATAGGGAATAAAGAAAAGAATGGACCCAGGCTGAGGGGATATAAAGAATATCTATAGTCCGTGGTCTGTGGGTGGGAATAGCCAGCATGCGAAAACACACAGGATTATAGATTTCAATAGTGCTAAACTGGTGTTTTTTTACGGGACAAAACACGCAGGAGCTATATGAAAATCTTCCGCTGTTCCGCCCTTCCGGCCCTGATCTTCGCCATGGCCGGGCTCGCCGCAGCGCAGTACCGCGGCACCTATATTCCGAAATACGCCTACCCCATACATGCGGCGCCCTCGCTGGCCACGCTTGCGCATCCGGCAGTGCTGCATCTCGATGCCAGCCAGGTCTGGCGCGGGCTGATCTATGTGCATGAGACGATTCCGGTGCAGCCGGGTCCGTTCACCCTGGTCTATCCCAAATGGGTGCCGGGAGAACACGGCCCCACCGGACCGATTGACGAATTAGCCATGCTGCGCATCACCGCCGGCGGCCGGCCCATCATGTGGCATCGCGGCCTGGCGGATATGTATGCCTTTCATATACGGGTTCCGGCCGGCGTCCATGCCATCACCGCGCGCTTCACCCTGATCATGAATGACGCAAGCGGCGCCATGGCCACCCGCACTGTCGCGATTCTCAACTGGAACCGGGCCGTGCTGTACCAGGCCGGCGTGGACTCGCATACCTGGTTTGTCCAGCCTTCGATCACGCTGCCCCGCGGCTGGCGCTTCGGCACCGCGCTCACCCGGCGCGGGCCGCCCCGCAACGCCACCACGCAATTCCGCCGCCTGACGCTGGCCATGCTGGTGGATTCGCCCCTGGACATGGGTCGGTATGTCAAAAAATGGACGCTCTGGCGCCAGGGCTCGGCCTGCGTCAAGCTCGACATGTTTGCCGGCAATCCCAAAGATCTGGTCATTTCCCCCAAGGTGAAGGCCGCCTATTTTCATATTCCGGCGGAAGCCTTTGCGCTCTATGGCTCGCGGCATTTTGCCTGCTACCACGCCCTGCTCACGCTCAGCAATCAGATCGGCTTTCAGGGCATTGAGCATCATCAGTCGAGCGATGACCGCGCCCCGGCCGACTTCATGACCAACCCGGCCATGGCTCTGATTGGCGGCGACCTGATCACGCACGAGTTTTCCCACTCATGGAACGGCAAATACCGCCGTCCGGCCGACCTGGCCACGCCCAATTTTCAGGTCCCCATGCGCACCGACCTGCTCTGGGTCTATGAGGGCATGAACCAGTATCTCGGCGACCTGCTCTCCTTCCGGTCGGGAATTCGCAAGCCCGCCGATTATCCCCAGTATCTGGCCACGCTGTATGCGCAACTGGCCACCGAACCGGGCCGCAAGACCACCCCGGTGGTGGCGCTGACGACGGCGGCGCCGTATTTATATCAGGCCCGCAACGACTATGCCTCGATCAGCCGTACGGCGGGCGATTTCTATACCGAAGGCGAACTGGTCTGGCTGGATGTGGACAGCATCATCCGCCGGCTTTCGCATGGCAAAAAGTCGCTCGACACCTTCCTGCATCTCTATTCCGCCCCCGCCGTCACCAACCCCATCACCAAAACCTATACCCGCGCCGATATCGAACGTCTTTTGAACCAAGTGCAGCCCTATCCCTGGCATGCCTTTTTTCAGAAGCACATTTACGATATCGCGCCCCTGCCGCCCACCCGCGAACTGGCGCGCACGGGCTGGAAACTGGTGTACAACTCCAAACCCAACCCATTTCTGCAGGCCCGCACCGCGATGATGCACGGCGGCGGCATCTACTGGTATGACCTGGGCTTCAATGTATTGGGCAACGGCAAGGTGATTGCGCTGCTGAAAAATTCTCCCGCCTGGAAAGCCGGCATGGCGCAGGGCGATCGCATTGCCAGCGTCAACGGCCGCGCGTTCAGCACCAGCGAACTGAACTATGCGATCCGGCAGGCGCAGCAAAACAAGGCGCCGATCCAACTCCAGATCGTAGGCAGCGGCTGGTACCATTCGCTTTCGATTGCCTACCATGGCGGCGTACGCCTTCCGCATCTGGCGCGCATTCCCGGCACGCCAAACCTGCTGGCCCGCATCATGGCTCCGCACGCCAAATAACAGCGCCGGTGGTTCTCACCCTGCTTCTCTGGCGGCTGCGGCCCCGTTCCGTCATGATGAAACCATGGAGATGCGGAGCGTACCGGGCCAACTTCCGGGAATAAAACCGCATTCCGACGGCCGGCGTTATTTCAATCCGGAAGCCCCGCAGGCGCGGGGTTTTTCAGATTTATTGCGCTGGCAGCTCGAACGCCGGCCCGAGCCTTCGCCGGCCTGGGTGGATGATGTCACGCCGTCGGTGCCGCCGGCGCGCGCCGAAGCCGGCCGGCTCCATGCCACCTTCATCAACCATGCCACGGTGCTGCTGCAGGGCCCGGGCTGGAATCTATTGACCGATCCCATCTGGTCGGAACGGGCCAGTCCAGTGCCGAGGCTGGGCCCGCGCCGGCACCGCATGCCCGGCGTGCGGCAAAATGATCTGCCCCCGATAGACATCGTCCTCATCAGCCATAACCATTACGATCATCTCGACTGGCCAACCGTGCGCTGGCTGACGGAACGCGACCGGCCGCACTGGGTGGTTCCGGCGGGCGTGGGCCGCTGGATGCGAAAGCGAAACCTCGCACCCGTATCGGAATTGGAATGGGGCGAAGGCCTGGCTGGCAGCGAACTGCGGATATTTTCAGTTCCGGCCGCGCACTTTTCCGCGCGCGGACTGCGGGACCGCAATCGCACTCTCTGGTGCGGATATGTAATCCAGACCGCGGCGGGAATCATTTATTTTGCCGGCGACACCGGCTTCGGTCCTCACTTCGCCTGGATACGCGAGCAGTTCGGCGCGCCCAGACTGGCGCTGCTGCCCATTGGCGCCTATGCGCCGCGCTGGTTCATGAGCCCGGTTCACATAGCGCCGGAAGATGCTCTGCAGGCGCATGAGATTCTCGGCGCGGAAACCAGCCTCGCCATCCATCACGGCACTTTCCGGCTTACCGATGAAGCCCTCGACACGCCCCGGCAGCGCCTGGGTGAATTAGCATCCAACCGATCCTTTTATGCGCCCGCCCATGGCCAATGCCTGGAAATTGAGCTTATTTGAGGACCTGTAGGGTAACCGCGACGCGAATCACATGCCCATTCACAGGATCGGTCGCCAATGAGGTGGTGATGGTCTGGCCATTGCGCATCAGTAGATTCATTTGGGAGCTGAGGTTCACAATCGCCGGAGGTTCGCCCGCCCGCGGATAAATATTTTTTGTTATCCTATGATTACTCAAATAAGATCGTGTAATTATCAATGAGAATAAATATAAATCCGGTCCAATTGAACGTGCCGTAAGGCAATCAATATTGGTTCCAATCTGCCGATATTGATATATATTCTTGTTAGTCATAACTTGCACATTGACACCCATGCGAAGAGACGATTCCAACGATATTGGTCCAGCTATAACAGGAATCGTGTACGGCAACCGGCTCAATTCCTTATGCCCTTGAAATTCCATAATGACTATATGCAACTTCAAGAAAGACTCAGCCATACCTGGCTTGGTAATATGACGTTTTTGCGCGACTCCGGATGGACCCAGGCACAGAAAGCCAAGGATCAGAACGGATAAGAATTTTGCCGATCGCATAGTTCACTCCTGTCGGGGATTAGGGGTTTTATTTTTTAAGGCCTGGCCGAAATTCAATCGCGCCATTTTGATAGGCGGAATTTCCAAACGCGCCGGCACCAGATATCCGCCGGGACCGGGCTGAAAACCGGGCGGAATTTTTAAAAAAGCAGCTCTGAACGCCGCGCTCCGCCGCAGATCCCGACATAAAGAAGCCAGCATGGCCGCTTCATTCTTTTGAATGATCACTCTGGGAATGCGAGCCCCGGGACGGCGGCGCCGATGCAGGATGGTTTTACGTCGAACCGCGGCCAGCCGGGGCCGCATCAGCCGCCTGGAGATGGATACGGGTTTGCCGGCCGGCAAGGATTCCGCAATCATTCGGGCACGGACTGTAGCATGGCGGCTGGAACGCAGCGGCAACCAGATAGCCATGATAAGCCCGAGACTCGCCACGGCCCCAATCCCAAGCATGCGCCATGACAGCGCGCCCCTATTCGTCTGGCCCGCAGAGGCTTCAGCCCATTGCCCGCGCACGCGGGCCAGCATTTGCGGCGAAGGCTCCAGCGAAAGCGCCCCGGCGAGCCGGCGTTCCCAGGCAGCCAAACCCGCACATTTCGCCTCCCAGACCGCGCGGCAGGACCGGCATTGATCGAGATGACGGCGCAAACCGGCATCCCGATCCCCGGCGGCCGGCCCGCCGGCCACTGCCCGATCCATGCGCGATTGAAAACGACGGCAGTTCATGAAAACCTCGCGGCCAATTTTTTGCGGGCGGCGAAGAGCCGGGATTTCACCGTGCCTTCCGGCAAGTGGAGCAGGCGCGCCATTTCGCAGGTGTCGTAGCCGGCAATCGCCGCCAACACCATCACCTGCCGCAGCCTGGGCGGCAGGGAGTCGAGCGCCGAGGCGAACAGCGCATCCGTTGCATCGGCGGCGACAAAATCCCGGGTACAACCCGCGGCCGCCGTTTCACGCTTCCGGCGCCGGCCCGCGGCCCGCCGATGATCGAGCGCCAAACGCCAGGCGGTGCGCACAATCCAGGCCGGCAGACGCCCGGCATCACGGATACGACCTCGATGTCGGAAAGCGCGCAGCAAGGCTTCCTGGGCAACATCTTCGGCGTCTTCGCGCTGGCGCAGCACGCTCCAGGCGACCCGAAAGGCCAAACGCGAGCATTCGGGCAGCTGCCGTTCCCAGTCCCGCGGCACAGAGTCGCAAGAAACCAGGATGGCACGATCCATTTCGCCTGCCAGCACGTTCATTCCGCAATCCATCTAGCCAGACGCCGAACCCAGGCCTTCCGTTCGGTTTATGGAAATATATTTTTTACCGATCGAGCGGCTATGCAGGCGTTTCCGGACGTCCGGGCAGGAACATACGCAGGTAGCGCTGGGCCAGAAGGAAGCCTTCGGCGCGGGCCGCGGGGAAGACGGGATCAACGGGAGCTTTGGGATTGTTCCAGAACGGGTCTTCCTGCTCGACGGCCAGCGCGCCGGAGTAGCCGGCATGCAAGAGAATGGTGATGAAGCGCGGCCAGTCCACCAGGCCCTGGCCGGGAATGCGGTAACGCCACCAGCCATCGCCGTGGATGCCCACCTGCTGCAAAATCGGCTGGGTGATTTCGGTGTCCTTGGCGTGGGCGGAATGAATGCGGCCCTTGAACTCCCACGCGGCGGCATAGGGATCAATGAACTGGCGCACCAGATGCGAAGGGTCAAACTCCAGTCCCAGGCGCGGGCTGGGCACGCGGTCAAAAACCGCCTTCCACAGCCCGGGCGAGATGGCGAAATTGATGGAACAGGGGTAATTTTCCCAGCCGAGGGTTAAATCCAGTTTTTCGCAAATCGGCAGGTATTTTTCGTTGAAGACCTCGGCCAGCTCCTGCGCCTGGCGTTCGCCGGTGGCGCCCTTCATGCCGCCGCTGAAAGTGCCGAGAAATTTGCAGCCCAGTTCGTGGGCAATTTGCATGCCGCGGATAAAGCGCGCCTGCTGGCGCCGGCGCCGGGCCGGGTTGGCGTCAATATGATTGCAGCCCCACATGCACTCCAGGCTGATAATCGGGCAGCCCGACTCGCGCGCCGCGCGCCGCATTTGCGCGATCTGGCGGTCGGTGATGGTATCGGGGTTGAAGTGCCGGTTGTCAATGTGCACCAGCACGCCCTGATAGCCGTTTTCGGCGGCAAAGGCCAGCTTCTGCGGCGTGAAATGCACAATGATCATCGCCAGCCGGGGATGCGGCACGGCCGGAACCCCGGCCGGCGCAGGAGAAACTCCGGCAGAGACCGGGCCGGCGGAAGCGGACGCGGCGGCGAAGGGAACGGCCAGGGCGCCTGCGCCCGAAAACTTGAGGAAATCGCGGCGATCAGTGGACATGTGGCGAGTATACAACCTGTCCCATAAAGCCGTATTCAACTCAATTTCTTTTCTTTCGCTCACAATTCCGCAAACCACACGGAATGGTTTCGCCGGAAAAAACGCATATCCCGCCCTTGGCAACTACTCCGCACCTTTTATAAGACAGGTTCCGGCTCCGAGCCGGCAGAATGCGGGGATTGCGCACCATGGCGGCGGGGCCGCTTTTTGCTGCGCCGTTCCAGAGGCCGGCTTCGGCAACTCATATTGGTAACCAATAAGGATGGGCAGTTTCCATCCTCCCCATCCCGTTACACGGGATGGGGCCCCCGCCAAGCTCAACCGGGGCGAACCACCGGCACGCTCGGGCGCGGCCTCACCCGCTTGGCCGTGATGGCGATCCTGGCGGGCATCAGCTCGGGGCCTTCCCAGCCGTCCTTGGAAGCCTCGACCTGAATTACGCCGGGAAATCCGGAGCTCTGGACGATGACCTGGGCGAGGCCGTTGAAGAGTGAGCGCCTGGGCGCCTTGTCGCTCTCCTGGCAATTCGGGTTGCCGTTGCCCACGCCGATGATCCTGCCGGGGCCGGTGATCCGGAATGCGATCTTGTTATCGGCGACGGGAACCAGCCGACCCTGCTTGTCGAGAGCCTCCACGGTGAGCAGGGAGACGTCCTGACCGTCGGCATTGATGGCGGCGCGGTCGGCGGTGAGGCGAATTTGCGCGGAATCGCCGGTGGTTTCGCGCTTTTGCGACAGCGCGAGCCGGCCGGCCTGGTAGCCGCGGGCCTCAAGGAATCCGGGCTCGTAGCGGGCCTTCCATTCCACATGGCCGAGATGCGGCACTTTTTGGCGGCCCAGGCTCCGGCCGTTGACGAACAACTCGACCTCGTCAAGGTTGGAATAGACCCACACGGGAATTTCGTCGCCTTCGCGGCCCTCCCAATTCCAATGGGGAAACAGATGCAGGGAGGGCTGCTTGCCCCACCAGGCCCGGTAGTAATAGAAGTAATCCTTGGGGAACCCGCACATGTCAACGATGCCGAACTGCGAGTTGATGGACGGCCAGCCGTAGGGCGTGGGCTCGCCGCGATAGTCGAAGCCGGTCCAGGCAAAACCGCCGGCAAGCCATGCGCGCGTGTCGTAGAAAGTCCACCATTGCTGCGGGGTTTCGCCCCACGGCACCACTCCGTTGTAGGAGTTGACGGTGTTGCGGAGGGGATCGGTGAAGTAGACGCCGCGGGTGGAAACGGCACTGGAAGTTTCCGAGCCGTAGATGGGGCGCCGCGGATGTTCGCGGTGATACTTGTCCGGCCGGTTCAGGCCGTAGTTGAAGCCGATGATATCGAGGGCGTCGGAGAGCCCCTTTTCGTTGCTGCCGTTGACGGCGGCTGATACGACGCGGGTGGGGTCGAGCTCGTGGCAGCGGCGCACCATGTCTTCGGCGATCCTGCGGCCCTGCTCGGCCATGGCGTCCTGCAGGAGCCATTCCTCATTGCCGATGGACCAGATGATGATGGAAGGCGAATTGCGATAGCGCCGGACCATGAGCGAGAGCTGCTCCATGCCCTCGGGGTTGGAACTCATCTGCCGCGTCTCGCACATCATCATCAGGCCCATGCGCTCGCATGCGTCCACCCACTCGGGCGTGGGCATGTTGTGCGAGGTGCGCACGGCGTTGCAGCCCATTTGCTTGAGCACGGCGGCGCGATACCACTGCACGGCGTCGGGCACCGCAGCGCCCACGCCGGCATGATCCTGGTGATTGCACGTGCCCTGAATCTTGAGCTGCCGGCCGTTCAGGAAAAAGCCCTGGTCCGGGGTGAACCTGGCCGTGCGCACGCCGAAGGCGACGCGCTCCGCGTCGAGGGTCTTGCCGCCGGATTGCACGCTGACAACGGCATTGTACAAATGGGGTTCGTCAACGGACCAGAGCGCCGGGCGGCTCAACCTGGCGCTCGCCAGATAGGCGGCGGAGCCATCCGCGGCAATGTCCCGCGCCGGCGCCCCGGCGGTCGCGACGGTGTTGCCTTGGGCGTCCTGAATCTTCCAGGTCACGCCGGCCTGGGCCGGTTGCCCGCTCTGATTTTCCACGATCGTGCCGAGCGAGAGCGTGGCGGAATCGCCGTCAACTTCGGCGCGCACGTAGCTCTCCCATTGGCCGAGGTGCACCGGATCGTATTTGGTGAGCCAGACGTGGCGATAGATTCCGGCGCCCTCATAGAACCAGCCGTCGCCGAAGGATGCATCCACGCGCGCGACGATGTAATTTTTCGCGCCATAGGCCAGAAAATCGGTGAGATCGAAACGGAAGGGCGCGTAGCCGTTGTCGTTGCGGCCGATAAAGCAGCCGTTGACGAAGAGGAGCACGTCGCGGAAGGCGCCATCGAACTCGACCCAGATGCGGCGGCCGCGATCGCCGGCGGGAATTTCGAACTCGCGGCGATACCAGCCGACACTGGTTTCGGGATAGCGGCGGCCGAGGGGCTTGAAGCCGTGGGAGGCCTGCTCCGGATCGTCAACGAAGGGGAGCTCGACGGCCCAGTCGTGAGGCAGGTCGAGCGAGCGCCATCGGGAAACGTCATAACCGGCTTTGGCGAATTTGAAATCGCCTGTCTTGGCGAAATCGCTCTGGCCATAGCCGAACCCCAGATCTTTGGCGGGATCGTCGCCGTTGCCGAAGGTGAACTTCCAGCCGAAGTCGAAAAGAAGCCGTTCGCGGGGCGCGATGGCGGGGAGCGCGGCGGCCGAACCCGCGGGAACATCGCCCATCAGGGCCGAGGCGCGGGCCCAGGCGGAGCGGGAAAGGAGCGAAGAGGCGGCGAGAGCGGCGCCGGAAGAAAGCAGGCCACGACGAGTGATTTCCGACATGCAGTATCCTCAGCCAGGCAAAAGATTTGTGTTCAAGCGAGAAGCGGGCGCGAGGGGAGAAACAGCGCAACTATAAACGAACGGGAGGAAGTTGTAAACGATTTCGACGCGGCGAGGGGCAACGTCGCTTTGCCATTCCAGTGTCCGGCAATGTTGGGCGGTTGCCCATCCATTCCACCTCGCTACGCGAGGCGGAGGACCCGGCCGCCAAAAGCCGCATCCAAGCCGGTATGGCGACTTATAAACGCAAGCCGCGGGGCGGCATCAACGAAGGCAAAGCCAGCCGCTCGAGCGCGGCAAAATCCAATGTGCGGAAATGGGCGGGCCGCATGGTCGAACCGGAACGCCCGACAAATGCCGGCGCGCCGCCGGCGGCGCGGGGCCGGCGTTCGCGTCCGGCCCTGCAGCCCGATGCATGGATTATTTCTGAATCGCGGCCACCAGATCGAGCTGCCGACGCCAGGGATCAATCTCCGGCTTCGGACCCTGCAGCGTGAAGTTCAAGATCTGATTGCCGCGCGGGGTGATGCGATGCCAATGAGGCAGGCCGGGGCCGTTGGGATCGCCGGTTTTTGCGAAATTGACCCAATAAGCATGCATGGCGCGGGCGGTGGCCTCATCCTGATGGGTCAGGCCCTTGCCGAAAGCCGCCCACATCGAATGGCGCAGCGTGTCAAAAACATAGGGTATTTCCGATGAATGCGGCGCGCCTTTCAGCCGTGCGCGCAATGCATGGGCGATATACGAAAACCGGTACTGATACGCCGGCTGCCCCGCGGCCGCATACACCCGGGCCACAAAGCGCGCCGGCTCGACCATGGTCTCCAGCATGCCGATCCGCTGCGAGATCGCGCGGACATTGCCGGTATGGTGCGGATC
>JAKATS010000001.1 GCA_021818645.1 Acidobacteriota bacterium
ATTCCAGTTCGGAACAAGCAAAGATTAACCGCGCTCGGGCTAAAGTATCGTGCTCCCAAAGGCGCAACCGGCGCAATTCATGGCGAGCGTAGTAGCGGCGCCAATACCGGCGTTCGATCGTCAGGTAACGCTCCAGAATTTTATATTCAATGTTATGAGAATTCATGATAAGCGGCGGAATGCGTGCCGGTAATGACGCGGCCATATACGGGGTCTCACACCAGATCGCATCAAAGCTTTCCCGGTCCAGCCAGGCCTGTATATGGGCGCTGAATAGGGATGACTGAAACCGGCGCACCGCGTAGGCTTGGTCGGTTCGCCATGCCCTCCAGCGCTGGCCCCAGCTGCCGCCGCTCAGCCGCGCGGCCGGTAAGCTCATGACTTCCCAGCTCCGGCACCATGCCCGCATCTGCTCGTGATCTGATTCGGATAGCTTCTCCGATCCGCCCGCCGCCAGCAG
This sequence comes from Acidobacteriota bacterium, assembly GCA_021818645.1. GTDB lineage: Bacteria > Acidobacteriota > Terriglobia > Terriglobales > SCQP01 > JAKAZV01. The sequence goes on from JAKATS010000001.1 coordinate 461, forward strand.
TACGATTTCATGGCCGGACGCCTGCAGGGCCATCAGCATGGCCGCGGTACGCTGCCGCAGACCATTCTCTGCAGGTGCCGGTAGTTGTAACGCCAGAAATAGAATTCGCATATTTCGATTTAAACTTTCTGTCAGGCGGCCGCGGGCTCCGGAGCTTCAGCTTCCTGGCGGTTTGCGTTCCCCCTCTGGCGGGCCTGATTCAGCACGGCGCGCACGCATACCTGATAACCCAGCAAGGCTTCTGGCGCGGGTTGCGCTTCCCACCCCGTACCGCCCATGCGTAGCAGCAGATCGAGAGTGCTCCAGGCTGCGTGCAGCCCCCATTTGCCAAAACCGATTTGCTGAGCCTGTCGCCAGGCCCAAGTCTCGTCATAGCGCTGGGCCTGTGTCTGCCGCCGGCCGGCCCGCAATAACCGCAGCGGCAGCTCATGCCCCAGGGCATAAAGAGTTCGCATCCAGAACCGCGGACGTAGAATTTGAATTTCGCTGCGCAGACCGGATTGCCGCAGTAATGCCTCGAATTCGCTGCGCCGCTCGAACCATGTGACACCATCTCCTCGAGGCGGCGCCTGGTTGGGGAAACTCAGAAAAAGTTCACCCCGTAACACCGCTGCCAGATTGCGCAAGGCCTGTCCCGGATCCCGGACATATTCAAATACATCCAGTGCATAGATCCAATCAAAGCCCCAGTTTTCCTGCGCCCGTCCCTGTGCCCGCCAGCGCGCCTGCCATCTTTCACTCCAGCCGGGACGGGAAAGATCATCGGTTACAAAGTCCACATTCGTGCGGTGCGCCAGTTGACGCCGCAAAAATTCGGTTGCCGGGGCGCTGCATTCGACCAGGGTCAGGCGGCCCAGCCAGGGCGCCAGCCAATGCGCTGCAATGCCGCTGCCTGGCCCTATTTCCAACCCTTCCAACTCGCGTCCCCGGGCCAGCCTGGAACCCGCAAACTGATGCAGCATGCGTTCACGCCAGGGAAAATCATGCCAGGGAGCGGATTGCCAATCCCGCCAACTCCACGGGGCCGGCCCGGGAATGTCTGCCCGGCATCGTAGGGACCGCCGGCGCGGCCCTACGCCCGGGTCAATACCAGATAGCGGCGATAATTTTCGACTAAAGCCCGTTCCCACTCCGCGTTTTCTCCTATCTCCGTCAGCCGTGGCATGGGCAGCCAGGGCGCTGTCTGGTTTCCATACAGCCAATCGTTGAGTCCTCGATAAACCCAATATCGCGGGGTCGTCTGGCGGCCTTGCCAGCAGCGCATCCAGCCCCCCAGCCTCAGCCCATTGCAGGCATGTAAATATTGAAACCAACCGCGCGCCCTCAATCGCCAGGGAAGCCTTGTGCTCCAGGACGCCAGCATACTTGGATGGAAACTGCCGGCCGGCAAGTCCATTAAGTGATCCATTTCCCAGGACCAAAGTTGTTTTGTATCGGGAATCGCATGCCGTTCCCAGATTCGGGCTTCCATTTCGGTGAGGTCGCATTCCCCCAGTTTGCAGCTCAGCGCGCGATCTGCGCGCTCGGCCCACAACTGCCAATCCCGGGACGCCCGGGCTGCCCAATTGCGCAGCGCTTGCTGGCGTTCCCGGTAACTGGGCGCGTAACACTCAGCAAATACCAGAAGCGAGGTCGCCATATCGGCATACAGCTTGCAGAGCGCATATCGCAGCCCCATAGGCTCGGCTTTATGGACTTTGACCTCCATCCACTCCAGCAGGCGATGTGCGAGTAAACGCCATGCATCTTCCCGGGATACCGGTATAGCGGGAATGAATTCCAGCACCTTGGCATCGCCGGTTAATACCCGACCGCGGGTGCGCAGTTCATAGCTGAAAATTTGGCCGCCCAGGCCTTTTAAATATCGTGCCGTAGCTGGCTGGATTTCTGTCTTGGCAACCAGGCCACAATTCCGCAGTTGTGTTTCAATCTCCCGGCATAATTGCATCGGGTTGGAGGGTAAAGGCCGGTGGCAAATGGCGATAAACTCCGCATCTCCTGATAGCCGCCGTAGACCATCCGGTTGTTGCTGCCAAAGTGTTTCTCTGCGCACCAGGCTGCCAGTGGCAATTAATGCCCGCAGGCGCCCACGCCAGGCTGCTTCACAAACCCGCACCACCGCGGCTTCGACTTCTTGATCGCAGCCGCGTGCTTGCTCATAGGAGAGGCGGGATGAAGCCGGCTTGGTCAGGGCGCTCATCGTTAGACGCTATTCGGCGGTTTGCCCCTGCGCACGCATTTTTTCCCAGGTGCGCTGTCCCCGGGGCACCAGTGCTTGCACATAGATTTGTTCGGTTTGCTGAATCTGCCGGGTCAAAGAATAACTTTGTTCCACCCATTGGCGCCCTTGCCGGCCCAATCGCTGGGCCATCCCGGGGTCCGTGAGCATGGCGTGCAAAATCTCCGCCAATTTAGCGCTGTCCCCCGCCGGAAATAAGCGCCCGGTTTGCCCGTCCCGAATAATCTCGGGAACACCGTCCACTTGACTCGCGACCACCGGGCGCGCCATCGCCAGCGCTTCGAGTAAGACCAGGGGCAGGCCTTCGTACCAGGACGGTAAGGCAACCACACTGGCAGCAGCCAGCCAGCGTTCGATTTTCAGCTGTCGCCCCAGCCATTTCGCCTCCAGCCCCAGGTCCCGGGCGCGTGCCTCGAGAGACGGGCGCAAGCTGCCTTCCCCGGCAAACAATAACCGCAGACGTGGCCAGCGTGGCTTGATTTTTGCCGCGGCTTCCAGCAGAACCGCATGCCCTTTCTGGGCTTCGATTCGTCCGGGAAGCAAGATGACCGGATCACTCACGCTCCAGCCCCATTCCCGCGGCCACTCGGGCGCCGGCTGCGGATGAAAACGATTCAAATCACAGCCATTGGCAATCACCTGGATTTTATGGGCGGAAAGGCCTTTGTCCCGTTGTAGATACTCACCATTGGCGTGACTGACGGCGATCAGGACATCCACCCCACGGGCTTGCCAGCGATCCCAGCCATAATGACGTTTCCATCCTTGCCTCCAGCTTTCCCGCAGATGTGGAGTTTCCACCACCAGCGCCGCCTGCGCCCAGCGTGCCGCCGGCGCCGCCCGCCAACTGGCGTGGGCCAGATGCGAATGCACCACTTGAATCCTGTTGCTCCGCAGCCAAGTGGCCAACCGCAGCATCTCCCACCCGTTTCGAATGCCCGCCGGTGACCATCCGCGCCAGACCACATCCTGAGGCAGACGATGCCGCCACTCCGCTTCGAGTTGGGGCCGGGCAACCAGATAAAGTTGAAAGCGTTCGCGATCAAGGTGTTGGAGCAACCCCAATAGATGTTCTTCCGCTCCGCCCCAGGCACAAGCGGTTGAAATCTGCGCTACTTTGATGCGCTGGCCTGGCATAGCCCCTCCCGAACCGATAATCCCGATTGCCGGCATAATTCCTGATATACCTCGATCAGGTTGCGCGGCAGTGCGCTCGGTTCCCTTCGACTCAGCCAGACGGCATGGGAATCGGGATCATCGGGATGATACCCATGCATTCCTTCGGGCCGCCAGTCACCATGAAACAAGGTGTCGCGCAGCATCCAACCCGCATCTGCCAGCCAGATCAGTTCTCCATAACGCTGATCGGCAAAATCCACACCTTCCTGTTGCAATGCAGATGCGGACAGGACCTGACCATGCGGCCACGCAGCAATCGCCTGAAGCAATCCCTGGCGCGCCTCCGGACGGAAAATCCAGAATCGGGCCATGGTGGAATCAAACACACATAAATAATCCCGGCCCGGCTGGAATGGCTTCGGAATCGCGGCCGTGACTTCGCCCTGCACCGGCGCCATACCATGATCGGAGATTACGGTGATGTCCGTGCCGGTTCCGGCCGCGGCCAGAAGATGTTTGATATCATCTTCCAGATTTCTTATGGCTGTCGCGACGGCCTGAGGCTGCCGGCGCACAAAATGCAAGGTATGATCGAGTTCGCATAGATATACGAAGAGAAATTCCTTGCGCCCGTATCGCAACTCTGTGATTGCCTGAGCCACCAACTGCTGGTCCCGTCCCTGTTGATATGAATAAATTTGCCAGCCCATCCCGGCCCGCTTCAGCCGCTGGAAAAGCCAGGATTCCTGTTCCATTCCCTCCAGGCTGAATAAATACCGGGGTTCGGCCCAGGCCATGCGGGATAGCCAGCGTGGGCTGATGACACAATCAAAACCCGGTCCTGCGTGCAGCCAATGTCTTCCCGCCCACTGCGCAAGCTTGCGGCCGAGCCGGTGATTCACCCATGCATCGGGACATTTCTCCAGTCCGCGCCAGCTTCGGAACGGGGATTGGGCGGGGTCGTAATAGAGTAGATTCCAACGCCCATGCTGTGCCGGCCAGAGTCCGGTCAATAGAGTCGGAATCGCACCGGAGCTGAAGCCCAGTACCGTACGCACCGGCCCGCGAAACGGCAACTCCGCCTTCAGAAAGCCATGCCTCTGGCATAATTCCCATCCCAGGGCATCAATCAGGATTACCAATTGCCGGCGCATGCGCCTTGTCTCCAGGATCGCCAGATATGCATTCCCCGCCCGCGCACATACTCCTGGACACGCAGCCGCCCACCCTGAACCAGTTGCACCACCTGCTGGGTCCGCATATTCCGACGTATCCCGTAGCGTGGAATTAAGAATGCGCCAGACATGGCTGGCGTCGGCCGTGAGATCGCCAACCCGTGATAACCGTATTGTTCAACAGTTTCCAGAAGTAAACTGTGCCAGGCGCCAAAAGGCGCGGCGAAAAAGACGATCTTCTCGCCCAGGTAATCTTCCAGTCGGTGTTTCGAGGCCAGGATTTGAAACTCTAATTGGGTGCGCAACAGCCGGGTCAAGGCCACGTGATCGACCCCATGTGAGCCGATTTCAAAACCCGCCGCGGCGAGCTCGCGCACCTGGCTCCAAGCTAAGTACCCAGGTTTTCCAAGCTGGCTGGCATTGACAAAAAAAGTTGCCCGCCAGCCTAAATCCGAAAGCCATTGCGCGGCCTGAAAGTCGCTATCGCTGCCATCATCAAAACTGAGAGCAAAACACAACTGGCCGGGCTGAGGCTTGTGCGGGCCGGCCAGGCCCCAAAGCGTGCGTAAGCTGCGGGCGCCAGCGCCACGATGCGCTAATTCCTGCCAATGGCGCCGCGCCTGGACCCAGGAAACTTCGTAGCGCTGGCGCGCCGGTCCGGGGGTCAGCCGGTGATACAGCAGTACCACACATCGCCGGCATGGCACCGGCTTGATCTCAGAGACAGCACTTTTCACGCGGAATCCTCGATGCCTCACTCCTGTTTGCAGATTGAAAACAACCCGTCCATTTTCCTTCGCAATGGTCTCGCTGGAATATAAAACCGGCTGCTCTGCTTGAACCTGCCGAGGCGTATTCATCGCGCTTGTTCCCAGATACCCCGCCGGTCCGACGCCTGCGTGCGCCATGCTCCCCGTACCAGTGCGCAGTTCATGGCCCAGATATATGCCAGCCCTCCGCGGCCTGCAGGGAAGCATGCTGCGCATATGAGTGCGCCGGCCAGTCCTGCTATCTCCGCTTCGGCCAGCCCCCGGAACGCATGTTGAGTTAATAGGGCCAGATGGGATGTCAATAAGATCAGACCCAGTCCCGGGGTAAGCCAGCGCAGAATTTTATGTGACACCAGAGCCCAGCGCGTTCGCCCGCTCAGGGGCAGCCCCCATAATCCCGCTAACGCCCGCCACCCCCCTTGTGAAAGCCTCTGCCGTCGGCTGGATTCGCTCGCCAGGCTGCTCGCAGCTTCATCCCAGGCAATGGCTTCGGGATCATACACCACCCGATATCCGGCAGCGCCAATACGCAGGGGAATTTCCAGGTCTTCAACCAGGGTATGTACAGGCAGAACGGGGAATATGCTCCGGCGCACCGCCAATAAGGCGCCGCTCGCTGTCACGCTGATCCCCACCCGGGCTTCCAGCCACCGCAGTGCCGATTCCCACTGCCAATATATGCGTTCCAGCAGCGGCGCGCCCGGCGGCGACATGAACTGGACCGCTCCACATACCGCCCCCACACACGCTTGGCTGAAATGCCGGGCCAGATGGCGCAGCACCTCCGGCGCCAGCCGCGTTCCTGCATCGGTAAGGACCAGAATCTCGCCCCTCGCGCGCGCCCGGGCCGTGGCCTGGGCCGCCGCCTTGCCCTGCCGGGACTGAAGCATAATTTCCAGACCCGGATGACCGGTTAAATCCGCCGCCGTCTGATCAGTACATCCATCCAGCACATAGATCACCTCCCAGTCTGGGTAATCAACTTGCCGCAAGGATTCCAGTTGCGCCTGTAAACGTCCGGCTTCATTATGCGCCGCGATACAAACGGTTATGGGAGGCCAGGTGGAAGGCGCGGTACAGCGGCGATCTGCGCGCTCTAGCATATACGCGCGATCCCGCTTGACCTGCTCGAAACTGGCCCAGATCCAGACCAGAACGGGATACCCCAGCCAGGTATAAATCAAGCCCGCGAGGCTTATCCAGAAGACAATTTCCGGTATCTTCAACGTCCGCCTCGGGCCTGGATCAGCACCCGCGATGTGCGCGCCAGGATCAGAAAATCCATCCGCCAGTTATTGTGTTTCACATAATAGAGGTCATAGGCGAGCTTTTCCCGATTATCTTCCCAGGTGGCGCAATAGCCGCGATGAATTTGCGCCCAGCCCGTGGCCCCCGGCGCCACCAGCCAACGCTGCTCATAGCCGGGCAGGGCGCGGGCCAGCGCCATCTCCTGCTCCCAGGCAAATGGCCGCGGCCCCACCCATCCCATCTCTCCCCGCCATATGTTCCATAGCTGCGGCAATTCATCCAGCCGTAGCCGCCGCAGCCAGCGCCCCAGCGGGGTGCAGCGCGCATCCCCGGGTGCTGCCGGGCGCACGGGGTCCGACCCCACGCGCATGGAACGAAATTTATAAAGTTGAAAGCTCTGGCCATCGCGCCCCACCCGCAATTGCCGAAAAAAGATCGGGCGGCCCGAGTCGAGCCATACTGCCAGGGCCAGCAAGCCCAGCAGGGGTGAGATCAGCGCCAAGAGAGCCCCTGCGGTCCAGGCCGACAAGGAGCGCCGCCGGCGGCGCCCGATTCGGATACGGTCCAGTTTGGCGGGTCGGGTGGTGATGACAGGAATCTTTCCGCATTGCTTTTCCAGCCATTCCGCCCCATCGTGAATATGCTTGCCATGCGCCCGCAAACGCAGCATCCAATGCGCAGGCCGCACTCCGCGGCGGTCCTCTTCGGCCAGAATGAGATGGCTAGCCGGATGAGCCAATAACTGCGGCCCCAATCGTTCCCAGGCCGCTTCACCAGCCGGTGCGGGCAGCCATTCCAGTAACCGCCAGTTCCTGGCGTGATGCTGGCGCAATTCGGCGACAATCTGCTGGCCCAGATCGCCTTGACCCAGTAAGATGACGGGACGTTGCGCCCAGGTCGCGCTTGCGGCCGCCTGGGCCAGTTCTTCCCCAAGCCAGATCCCGGCACTGCCAAAAACGATGATCTTCATCATCGGAAGAAGGCCAAGATGCCATTCCGGCGTGAACCACTCCAGCACGCCCCAGGCGCACAGGGCCGCCCCGAGCGCACTCATGCCCACACTCCAGCTCAGCCATTCAGCTGCAAATCCATCCTGATGCAGCCAAAACCCTACCCAGATGAATATTCCCACCGCCAGACCTTCTTCCCAGGCAGTTCCGGGGGCGCAATAGCGCCAAAGCTCCGTCCAAACTCCCGCCATCGCCAAGCGGATGAGCAGTCGGCAAAATTTGACCTTCAAGCGCAGCATGGTTTTGATCTAACCAATTACTTCAATTCGCCGCGCCATCGCCATGGGTTTGGCGTAGGCGTAGCTATGTGCGGATGGCAACGCTGCATTCATGATCCATCCCAGCCGCTTTTCCGGTTCAATCCGATTCCAAACCGAGTTCAGCGCGGCTTTGGAACTGAAACCGCGCCGCGCCACCAGCAGCACTCCATCCACGTGCGGCACCCATAGCCCCGATTCCGCCACCGGCAACAGCGGAGGCGCATCGAGCAAAAGCCATTGCATGCCCTGCGCCAGACTCCCCAGCATCTCCGCCCAGGGGCAGCCATTGAGCTGTTCCAGGCTCCATTCATGCTGCCCGGCGGGCAACAGCCACAGCGGCGATAACCCCAGGCGCACGATGAATTCATGGATCGGCACGGGTTTTTGCAGCCATTCCGCTAACCCCGGCCGGGGCGGCAGTCCCAGGCGCATCAGGGCCTGCGGGCAGCGGCCATCGGCTTCAAGCAGCAGGGTTTTTTCCCCGCAGCGCGCCAGCGCCGCCGCCAGATTCAAGGCGGTGGTCGTTTTCCCTTCTCCCCGAATCGCGCTCGTGATTAATACAATGCGCAGCCCGGTCCCGCTTCGCCATTGCAACAGGCGTGCGGCTAATTGCCGGTAGCTTTCCGCTTCCTCCCCGAGTGGAGCCTGAAACAGCACCATGCGCGACTCCGGTGAGGGAGCCGGTGTCACCACCGTCTTCGGCATCTCCGGTAAATTTTTATGGAGATATTCCACCAGCGGTTGGCGCACCTCGATTGGTGCATGCTCGTTTTCCTGCGCGGCATGCAGCAGCGCATCATAGATTCTTCCCATGTTCAGCCTCCCACCGCCGCCGTTGCCGGCGCGGCCGTCAATCTCATTTCCGCAGCAACTTCGTCCACCCAGGCACAGGACACCTCCGGCTGCCGGCGCGCATATGCGGTTAATAACAACTGATCGCAGAGACAATTGATCAAGCGCGGCAAGCCATGCGCATAGCGATGCACGGCCTGAATGACCGGCCCGGGCAAGGGCTCCGGCGGAGAGACTTTTCCCGCCCGCCGCATGCGCTCCCGAACATAGCTTTCGGTTTCCGCCGCCGTCAGCGGTTCCAGGCGGCTGCGCAGGCTAATGCGCTGGCGCAATTGGCGCAGTTCGGGCTGGGCCAGTAAAGTTTCAAATTCCGGCTGCCCCAATAACACGACCTGCAGCAATTTATGCTCAGCCGTTTCCAGATTCGTCAGGAGTCGAATCTCTTCCAACATGGCCAGCGACAGGATCTGGGCTTCATCCACGATCAGTGCCGTGGTTTGCCCCAGGCGGTGCCGGGCAATCAAAAAATGATGCAAGGCCATCAACCGTGCCGCTTTGCCGGTTCCCTCCGGCTTGATTTCCAGATCCGTCAGTACGTAATGCCAAAATTCCCGCGGCCGCAGGCCGGGGTCAAACACATAACTGAACCGGGTTCCCTGCCGCCGCATTTGCTCCAACAAACATCGCGCCAGCAGGGTTTTGCCCGTACCCACTTCACCCGTCAGCACCATACTGCCTTTGCGCTGGCGCAAACCGTAGCTCAACATCGCCAGGGCTTCTTCATGCCGCGCCGTGGGGCACAAAAAAAAGGGGTCAGGGCTGAGTGCGAAAGGTTCCCGGTCCAGGCCATGCCATGCCAGATACATAATTTCTACTCCCTCGCCTCACCCGCGCTCTTTTATCCGCCATGCCCAAATCGGCTGCATGGACCGGCCGCGCGCAATCCGGATGCCGCTGTCCGCCCGGTATTAACGGCAAATCCACCAGCTGCCCAGGCTGAGCCCGCAGATCAGCAGATACAGAGCTGCATAGTCGAACTGGCGCCGCCTCTGGTTTTGCCGCCGCTCTGCGGCCGTCGCGAGCTCTGGAATCAGGCCCCAGATCTGCTCGGGCCGGGTGGCCGGCAACTGCCCCATATCCCACAAACGTGAATCCCAGGCCTCCATCCAGGCCGCCAGGCCAATACCTGCGGCCAGGCCCGCCAATATCCCCATCCAGTTCCATTGCTGACGGTCGGGGGACACCGGTTGTGAAGGGTGTGTGGCGGGCGATAATATCTGGGCAATTTGCCGCGGCTGGCTGTGGGCCAGCCGGGCTGTCATCTCCGCCTGCTGCGCCGCCGTGGCCAGGCCCGCATACCGCTGTTGCGCGGACTGTGCCCGCGCCTGCAATTCGGCTAGCTGCTGCTGCCGCAGCGGCATGGCCGCCAGTTGCTGCCGCAGCCGCAGAGTCGCCTGCTGCCAGTGCGCCAGCGAGGTCTGGGCATGCGCCCAGGCTAAATGGTTGGCCTGTTGCTGGCTGGCCAGCTGCATGATTTCCGTGGTTACCGGCAGCGGCTGGGCGGCGGGCGGCGTGCCGGAAGCCGGTGGCGTCTGCCGCCATTGCCTACGGAGCCGCCGGTCAGCGGCAATTTCTTTTTCCAACTGCACCACGTCCGGATTGGCCGCCGTCTCCTCCGACCGCAACCTGGCCAGCTGAGCTTCCCGTTGATCCAGCTGCTGATTCAGCGCCGCAATCTGCACCGCCGCGCCCGCCGGCAACGCCAGTTGGCGGCTCAGGCGCTGGTAACGCGCCAAAAGCGTGCGCAAATAGATGGCTTGCTGAGCGGCCTGTGAGCGCGCCGCGCGCGCCTGGGCGGCGGCAGCCGAAGCGGCCTGCAACCGGGCTTCCAATACCGGCAACTGGGCCGGCAACTCGCCCAGATAGCGCGCCTCGAACTGTCGCACCGCCCCTTGCCGCCGCAGCCAGCTCGCATTCGCCTCAGCGCGGGCATGATCGAGAAACTCCGCCGTCTGGCCCCAGCGTCGCTGTTGCCGGGTC
>JAKATS010000360.1 GCA_021818645.1 Acidobacteriota bacterium
CAATCGGCAGGCGACAGGTCGAGATCAAGCTGCAGGCCGTCATAAGCCAGCTCCACGCCGGGCGGCAGTTCGGCGCTGGTCGAGACGTGGCCCAGCTCATGGCAGATATGGGTGAAATACGTACGCCGCGGCTGGAGTTCGCGCACCAGCGCCAGGGAATTTTCCAGGGTGGAATGGGTCGGGTGCTCGCGGCGCCGCAATGCGTCCAGAAACAATACATCCAGACCGCGCAGGCGGGATTTCGCCGCCGGAGGAAGATGGCTGAAATCGGTGATGTAGGCATGGCGGCCGAAACGATAGGCCAGGATGGGCTGAGGGCCGTGCATCACAGTCAGCGGTTCAAAGCGCACGCCTCCGATTTCCCAGGGCGCGTCTATGACCGAGGCTGCGATGCGGGGGATGGCGCTGTGGGGATAATTATCGTCAAACACATATTTGAATACGCGCCGGATATCGGCGAGCGTGGCCGCATCGGCGCGCACGGGAATCGGCTCGGAGCGGCCATAGTTGAAGGGCCGGATATCGTCGAGGCCCATAATATGGTCGGCGTGGCTATGGGTGAGCAGAACCGCATCGAGCGAACGCAGGCCGGCGCGCAGCGCCTGGGTGCGAAAATCGGGCGTGGTGTCAATGACCACGCGACATTTGTCCCAGCTCAGGAGGATGCTGGGACGGAGACGCTGGTCGCGCGGATCGCTGGAGGCACAGACCGGGCAGGAGCAGCCCAAGGTTGGGACGCCGGTGGAGGTGCCCGAGCCTAATACCGTTAACGTGCCTGATATCACAAAAATTTTTTAGCGGCGCGGAGCGGATTTGGAGGAATGAGGACCGCCGGGAGGCGGAGGCGCGGTGACGCGCCGGGTCATTTCGGTAAACGCCAAGCGCAGCTCATAGAGCACTCCATCCATCATCTGCTTTTCCCGGGCATCAAGATTCCCCCGGGTTTTCTGTTCCAGCATGGCGATCAGCTCAATGGTTTCCCGAGCGCCGACGAGATCGGGCGGACCGGGTTTCATGCCCGGCTGGGCCACAGCTCCCAGTTGCAGCATGGCCGTGGCATAGAGACTTTCAAGGAAGTTGGCGAAATTCAACCCCCGCGTGCGCTCGTTTTCCGGCGCAGGTTCCGGCGGAGCGGCCGGCGCGGGCGGCGGGGTTGGAGCGGCACTGGGAGCCGGCGCGGCATCACGGCGCATTTCCACTACTTTTCCGGCGCCGCCGGAGACAGGCTCGGCATCGGGAACATCGGGACGGCGTTCGCCCTCGGTGGTGAAATGCCGGCGATCGGTGACTTTCAGATGGGACGACTGTTCGCTTTCATTCATATCGGCATGAACTCGCTTCACAACTATTATAAAAGCAAGTGCTTACAAGCCAAGGCCGCGCAAGTAGCCGTCGGTCATGCCGGCCAGATAATCGCAGACCAGTCGGACGCGGGTTTCGGAGGAATTACGATACCCCGGCGGCAACTGCTCGGGATGCTCCAGCAGGCGATGAAAGGCCCGTTCCACCAGCGCTTCGGCTTCCCGCTTTTCCTGCAAAAGACGGGGATGATTATATAGATGCCGGTAGAGAAATTGTTTCAAAGCCAGGCGCTCGCTTTCGGCCGATGGGGTGAACCCCGCGATGCGCGTGGAATGCTGGCGCACTGCCTGAGAAGTTGAGAAACCGGCCATGGCGGCGCGCGTGCCTTCGATCAGTCCGGTGACCAGGAAGTCGAGCAGGCCGCGAAGAGCCTGGCTGAAGCAGAGTTTTTCCAAGCCGTCTGAGCCAGCGGACGGGAGACGCCGGCGGAGAGACTGATACAAACGGTCAAATTGCGGAGCTGCCGGCAGGATGGACTCGAGCGGCAATAAGCCGGCTTCGTAGCCATCGTCGAGATCGGCGCATAAATAGGCCAGCTCGTCGGTGAGGTCTATCAACTGGGCTTCCAGAGGCGGGCGCGAGACAAGGTCGTATTCCACCAGGCCGGGAAACTGCGCGGGATCGTAATCACGGGAATGCTTGATGAGGCCTTCGCGCACCTCGAAGCTGAGATTCAGGCCGGGAAATTCCAGATAGCGCTGCTCGAAATGTTCGACGATGCGCAGCGCGTGCAAGTTGTGGTCGAAGAATCCACCATGGGCGCGCATGACCCGGTCGAGAGCCTGCTCGCCGGCATGGCCAAAGGGCGGATGGCCCAGATCGTGAGCCAGCGCCAGCGTTTCAGTCAAATCTTCGTTCAGCCCGAGAACCCGGGCGACGGTGCGGGAAATCTGGGCGACTTCAAGGGTGTGGGTCAGGCGATTGCGGAAATGATCGGAGTAGCGGCGGGTGAAGACCTGGGTTTTGTTTTCCAGACGGCGAAAGGCCCGCGCATGCTGGATGCGGTCACGATCGCGCTCGAATTCACCCCGATACGGATGAGCCGGTTCGGGATAGCGGCGCCCGCGCGATTCACTTTCCTGAAAAGCGCAGGGAGCTGGGGCAAACATAGCCAAATTATAGGGGAGCCAAACGATGAACCGAGGCTAAGGAGTGAGTGTGTTAGAGAGAGAAAAAGAGGTTAACCATGATGACATGGCAACATAACCCATTCATTTCAATGAGTTTATTCATGTCACCCTTTTATATTTTTGTTGACAGGCTTACTGACATGGATTCAAAAGATGGAAAATATTTTCACAATCAGCTCAAAAGTGGATAATTTTTCCAGTTTATTTGGTTTCGACCGAGAACGGGAATTCGAGCCGACGGCCGGGCATGCGGGCGGCGCGATTCATTTGCGGCACGGGCGGTTCGTGGCCGATTTCGCGGCTGACCGGAATCAGCAGGCCTTCGGCTTCGCGCACGAACGACATGGAGCTGGAGTTGGGGTCAGCATCCACACGCACCAGATCACCGAGTTTGACCTGACCGGTGGCCATGAGCTTGGCCAGGGGAAAGACCACATTGCGTTCGATGGCGCGTTTCAGATGCCGGGCGCCATATTTGGGATCGTAGCCCTGCTCAAGGATGCGGCTGCGGGCCGAAGGCGAGCAGCTAAAAAGGAACGGGGCGCTGCCGGCTGCGGCCAGGATCCGCTGCTGCACCAGATTGAGTTCAAGGTCGAGGATAGAATCCAGATCCTGGCGGCGCAGGGCGCGGAAGACGACGACGCGGTCAAGACGGTTCATGAACTCGGGAGAAAACTTGCGGCGCGCGGCATCAATCGCGACCCGGTCGAGTTTATCTTCCCACTGCGGGGCGGATTCTTCCTGATCCGACTGGGCGGCGCGGCGGGGGCAGGTAAAGCCCAGGCCGCCCTGGATGAGGTTGTTCATTTCGGCCGCGCCCAGGTTGCTGGTCATGAAGATGATGGTCTGGCTGAAATCCACGCGGCGGTTATCGCCGAGGGTGAGGGTCGCTTTATCGAGAATGCCGAGCAGAAGCTGCCAGAGCGAGTCGGAAGCTTTTTCGATCTCGTCAAACAGCAGCAGCGACAGGCGCATGCGGTCGGTATGCCACTGATTGAGCGCTTCCTGGGTAAGCACGGGATGGGTTTCGCGATGGCCCAGATAGCCGGGAGGCGAACCGATAAGCTTGGCGATTTCGTGGCTATGCTGAAATTCGCCGCAATCCACCTTGATGAGGGCGCGGGCATCGTGAAACAGCGCCTCGGCCATGGCTTCGACGACCCGGGTTTTGCCCGAGCCGGTGGGGCCGAGAAACAAAAAATTGGCGATGGGGCGATTGGGCGGATGGAGACCGGCCAGAAACGTCTGATACAGCTCGATGATGGCTTCGAGCGCCGCCGACTGCCCGACAATTTTGCGGCGCAAGGCATCTTCAAAGCGGCTGATTTCGTCGCCCCGGCGGTTGGGATCGAGAATCTGCCGCGGCCCGGCGGGGTTGCGCGCACCGACAATATCCATGACCAAATCTCCCTGTGCTGGCGTCCGCCGGACCGATCCCAAGCCTGGCGCCAGCGGCGGCCAGCCAGAACAGGGATGGGCGAGGGCAGACGACTTCTATTCGGTACGATGCAAAACCTGGGTCAATTCAGCCTGCAATTGTCGCAGTTCCTGTACCAGCGATCGGCTCATTTCCGGAAAGCGGGCGCGGAGGGCATCGAGACGAATTTCGCGCATGTCCTGCGACAAGTTCCGCAGATCGTAGATCAGGTCCTCGAGGCCTTCCGCCTCATGAAAGGGCGGGTGAAAGGTGCTGGCCGCACGCTCGCGCACCACATCCCACTCGATTTCCATTTCCGGATGTTCCTGTTTCACCTGACCAATGATCTCGGGATTGACCCGGGGACGATTGCCCAGACAGGCTAGATGAACCTGCCGCACCCGTCCGTTTTCCCGAATGTTGTGGACCAGATAGAATGATTTCCCTTTTTTTCTTACGAAAGCCATGGCAACACTTTTTCACCCATTTTCGAACCCGAAGTGGCACAATGCGCCACCACTAAAAGGCCCGTTCCGGGGCCCAGAATTACGCGGGAGCAGATACGTTTCGGGGGTAAATGCACCTCCAGCCGCACCGCCGCACCGGCGGGCTTACGGATGGCAACAAAACGGTTAATCATTTGGATGTCTCCGCAAAAAATTCGATTCAAAGCCAGCAAAATTCGTGGTTTTCACGTGGTAGTATCCAGAGTGGGTTTTGCACTCTGGTTCCCAAAATGAAACCGAATCTCTCCCGCTTCCGCGTATCCGCCGCAGTTTTCTTTGCAGTTTGCTTGCCAATCGCAGCCACTGCGTTTTCGATCCCTGGCGCCGGGAAGCGAATGGTGCCGGCAACGGCCGAAATTCGGGCGATTTATTTCACCGGGGCCATGGCGGGAAGCGGGCATGGGAGGGTGCTGGCGCGGAGCTGGCGAGCTCTGGGCGGCAACGCGATTGTTTTCGACATCAAGGACTGGGACGGCGATGTCTCGTTCCATTCGCCGCAGGCGCTGGCGCATCCCAATCCCTACACCTACATACACAATCTGCCGGGCTGGATTGGCTGGCTGCACGCGCACGGTCTGTATGTGATTGCCCGCATTGCCTTATTTAAAGACGCGCGGCTGGCGCAGAGGCATCCGGAGCTGGCCGTACATACGGTGCAGGGCGGGATCTGGCTGGACCGGGGGCGGTCGGTATGGCTTGACCCTTCCCTGCCCGCGGTGCAGAGCTATGACCTGGGGCTGGCAACGGAAGCGGCCCAGGCGGGCGTAGATGAAATCCAATTCGACTATGTGCGATTTCCGGTGGGCGGCGATCAAAAGACCTGCCGGTTCCGGTATCAAAAACTGCAACCGCTCCGGCAGCGCACCGATATCATCAGAGAATTTTTACACCATGCCCGGAAAACTTTGCACCCCTATGGCGTGCATATCAGCATTGACGTTTTCGGCATCACCGCCTGGGCGCGGCCGGTTGATGTGCAGGCCACCGGGCAGGACATTCCGTCCCTGGCCCACGAGGCCGACATCATCTGCCCGATGATTTATCCCTCACACTTTTTTCATCATTTTGACCACCTGGCCAATCCTGCCGATGACCCTGGAATGCTGATCGGGGACGCGCTGGCGCGCTTCAATCAAAGAACCCGGAATACGCCGGCGGTGATCCGACCGTGGCTGCAGGCGTTCGGCTGGCGAACGCCCATGTTCAACCCCGGCTATATCGAGACCCAGGTGGCCACCGCACGCAGCCTGCATGCAAAAGGGTTCATGCTGTGGAATGCGGTGAATCATTACGCTCCCGCGGAGCGGGCCATGCGGGCGATGGAAACCATGCCGGGGAAGTATTTTCTGGGAGGGTTTCCGTATCCACTGCTGAAATTGACCGCGGAAACCAGAGCGGGTACGAGATAAGCCCGATTCGTCCCGATAAAGTAGAAGGCTTTATAATAAGAGTTCTCGCGAGCGCGCCGCGCATGCGCGGGGGTACTCCATGCACTTCACCCCTCCTGGAGCCAAAATGAGCTTAAATGTCGCCGCAAAAATCTGGATGAATGGCCGGCTGATTCCCTGGCAGGAAGCTCAGATTCATGTGCTGTCGCACGTGGTCAGCTACGGTTCTGGGGTTTTTGAGGGGGTGCGGTTTTATGATACGCCGCGCGGGCCCGCCATCTTCCGGCTGGAAGACCATATGCAGCGGCTGATCCATTCCGCCCGCGTCTATCGGATGGATCTGGGGCACAGCCTGGAGACCCTAGTCGAAGGCTGCCGGCAGGTGGTCCGGGCCAGCGGGATGGCAGCGGGCTATTTGCGCCCGATCGCGCTGCGCGGCTTCGGAGCCATGGGCGTCAACCCGCTCGACAACCCGGTGGACACCTATATCGCGGCCTGGGACTGGGGCAAATATCTGGGCGGGGAAAGCCATGAGAAGGGCGTGGACGTCTGCGTTTCATCCTGGGCGCGGCTGGCTCCCAACACGCTGCCGGCGATGGCCAAGGCGTCGGCCAATTACATGAATTCGCAGCTCATCAAAATGGAGGCGATCTCGAACGGCTTTGCCGAAGGGATTGCGCTCGATCACAACGGCTGTGTGAGTGAAGGCAGCGGGGAAAATATATTTCTGGTGCGCCATGGCCGGCTGATCACCCCCGGGATGGGAAATTCCGTACTGCCCGGCATCACCCGCGACACGGTGCTGACGCTGGCGAGCGAGCTGAACATTCCGGCGAGGGAAGAAGCCATTCCGCGCGAGGCGCTGTACCTGGCCGACGAGGTCTTTTTCAGCGGCACCGCGGTGGAGATCACACCGATACGATCGGTGGACCGCATACCCATCGGGAGCGGCCAGCGCGGGCCGGTGACCACCCGGCTGCAGCAGCAATTTTTTGATTATGTGCGGGGGAAAACCCCCGACCGGCATGGCTGGCTGGCGCCGGTAAGCGAACTCGCGGCGGTATAAAGCGGGCGCTATAGCAAACGATCCAACGCCCGAAAGCATCCGCCATGGCAATTCCAGTAAAGATCACTGCTTTAGGCACCTATGTCCCGCCCCGGCTGCTGACCAACGCCGATCTGGAAAAACTGGTCGAGACCAACGACGAGTGGATCCGCACCCGCACCGGCATTCGCCAGCGGCATATCGTGGATGCGGGAGTGGCGACCAGCGATCTGGCAGTTGCGGCGGCAAAAAACTGCCTGGCCGAGCGCGGCCTTACGCCGGACGAAATTCCCCTGCTGATCGTGGCCACGGTCACGCCCGACATGCTGTTTCCCGCGACCGCATGCCTGGTGCAGCACAAGCTGGGAGCGGGCCGCTGCTGGGGTTTTGATCTTTCCGCGGCGTGCAGCGGATTTTTATATGCCCTTACGGTGGGCACCCAGATGGTCGCTTCGGGATCCGTGCCGCGGGCGCTGGTGATCGGCGCCGACACCATGTCGAGCATTATTGATTACCAGGACCGGGCCACCTGCGTACTGTTTGGCGACGGCGCGGGCGCGGCGCTGCTGGAGCCGTGCGGGCCGGGCGAACCCGCGGGCATCATAGACTTTCTGCATCAAATCGAAGGCGAAGGGGCGGAGTTTCTCAACATGCCCGCCGGGGGGAGCCGGCGGCCTGCCAGCGCCGAAACCGTGCAACAACGCCAGCATTACGTACACCAGCAGGGGCAGCAGGTTTTTAAATACGCGGTGCGCAAAATGTACGACCTCAGCAGCGAACTGCTGGCGCGCAACCAGATCAAGCCGCAGCAGCTCGACTGCTTTTTATCGCACCAGGCCAACCGGCGGATTATTGAAGCGACCAGCGAGCGCTTGGGCCTCACGCCAGAACGCGTGATTATCAATATCGGCGAATATGGCAACACCACCGCGGCCACCATTCCGCTGGCGATGGCGGAAGCGCGGCAAAAAGGAATTTTAAAAAACGGCAGCCTGGCGCTGCTGGCCGCCGTGGGCGCCGGCTATACGGCGGGAGTGCTGCTGCTGCGCTGGAGCCACTAAAGTGCCGGGAAAATCCGCCACAAAAAAATCGGCCTCCGCGGTAAACCAGGAGGCCGGCGATTCCGAGTACATGGAACAGGCGCTGGAGCTGGCGGCGGCGGCCGAGCTGGCCGGCGAAGTGCCGATCGGAGCGCTGGTCATCAATGAGCGCGGCGACGTGATCGGCCGGGGCTATAACCGCACGCGGATGGATGCCGACCCCACCGCACACGCGGAAATGGTGGCCTTACGCGAGGCCGCCTGGCGGATCGCCAACCCGCGGCTGACCGGCTGCACCCTGTATGTTACAATCGAGCCGTGCGTCATGTGCGCCGGCGCTCTGATCCAGGCCCGCATCGCCCGCCTGGTGTACGGCGCGCCCGATCCCAAGGCCGGGGCTTTGCATTCGGTGCCTTCGCTGGCCGCCCATCCCGCCCTGAACCACGAATATACCGTCACCGCGGGCGTGCGCGCCGAAGCCTGCAGCGCGCGGCTGAGCGAGTTTTTCCGGGACTGCCGCGCCCGGCAAGCGTCCGCGACGGAGCCGGCGGCGAACGAGAACGAACAGAAGGAATAGATATATAAAAACCGCGGAGAGATGCGTGAGTGGTTGAAACGGCTCGCCTCGAAAGCGAGTGTACGGGGAACCGTACCGGGGGTTCGAATCCCTCTCTCTCCGCCAATTCAGAATAGAATATTCCCAAAAGGCAGCATCGAACCACCCAACGGCAATATGAAAGAAAATAATCCCGTCGACGGATTTTATGAATGGCAATCGCTCAGCAACGCGAAGCAGCCCTGATTCGTCCGCCTGAAAGGGGATGGGATGTTTGCCTTCGCGTGGCTTTGGGAACCCGGCGGGAAGCCGGGCGAACCGGATTCCTGCGCCATCATCACCACCCAGCCCGTACCCTGACTTACGCCGATTCACGACCGCATGCCGGCGGTTCCGCAGATGGCCGACTATAGCCTGTGGCTCGATCCGAAGGTGACCGATGCAGCCAAGCTGGCGGGGTTTTTAGAGCCCCGGCGAACGCTGCTTTCCGCCGAAGGATGGGAAATGTATACGGTGCAGACGATGGTGAACCGGGCAACACACGATCAGCCCGACTGCATTGCCACAGTTACATAATCGAGTCATCAGCGTAGGAAGGCGCAACGTGCGGAGATGATATTCAAAGTCAAAACTTCCTTCGGCGATGACGCTGACTCACACTCCCCACGTTATGCGAAGCTTGGCATAATCATGGTTATGGATGGCCGGACGTTATGAAAAGCGCTGCATAAAAATCATTGATAGAAAAGCGCTTGTGATTGGTTTTTTTTACATAATCTTACAGAATGTATTTGACCAACCAGGCGTCACGACACCAAACGTCAAAAATAGTACATTTAGGCCCGTCTGGCTTCGGCCGAGTAACAAGCAGGCCGCCCGGAGTCCGGCCACCAAGCGGGCCTATGGATCCGATTTCCGGCTCGTCGCAGTGTTTGGTGCGGCCATGCCGGGCTTGAGGCCCTGAGATGCGGTCGGACCGCACTTGCAAAAGAGCGAAAATCTGGCAAAGTTCCGCATAGGCGGTAAACCGCCCATTTCAATGGAACAGAATTAATCCCATTCATGGGCGACTGAGCCATCGCATAACACCTTCAAGTTCCGGATCGTTCGGTTAAGCACTGTCAGACCGGATGCGATCTCGTCTAAGGATCCGCTGTAGCTTGGTTTCGAATTTGAGCGTCACTACGAAGGCCAAGTTGACAATCTACCTCCAGTGGGAGTAGAGTGTCTACATCTATGAACGAAAAAGACCAGTATAAGAATCGGGTTGAGCTGTTGCAGGGAACACTCGACATGCTCATTCTTCAATCTCTGCAATGGGGGCCGCAGCATGGATATGGCATTGTCCAGGCCTTACGTTTGCGATCCGGAGATGTGCTTCAGGTGGAGACTGGATCACTGTATCCGGCCCTCCATCGATTGGAGCACCAGGGTTGGGTGCAGTCTGAATGGAAGCAGTCAGAGAGCAAGCAAAAAGCCCGATATTACCGAATCACGGCCAAGGGGAAAAAACAGTTGGCCTCTGATCTGGGCCGATGGGAGCGGATTGTCGAAGCGATTGGGTCGGTGATGTACGTCAAGCCGGAGGAGAGTGAGTCATGAAGTGGTTCCCGATCTTCAGTTTTGAGCGGCGCAAGCGCGAATTGCAGGAAGAGATTGATACTCATCTGCAGATGGCAGTTGCAGATCGAGTGGCGCGAGGCGAGACGGCAGAGACGGCGCGACAAGCGGCGGCTCGGGAATTTGGAAATATTCCTCTAGTGCAAGATGTGACGCGCGACATGTGGGGTCAAGCGTGGCTTGAACAACTAGGCCAGGATGTCCGTTACGCGTTACGGCAACTGCGCAAAAGCCCCGGTTTTACGATTACCGCGACGATGATGCTGGCGGTAGCTATTTGCGCCAACAGCACCGTATTCAGTTGGATCGACGGCACGATGTTGCGTCCGATTCCTGGTGCGCGCGACACGGGCGATCTTGTCAGCCTGCAACGGGGGAAACGGAACTCCTCTCCAACACCGCCCTTCTCGTATCCCGACTATCGCGATCTGCGCGAGCAGAACCACTCCTTCGCCGGAATACTTGCATATCATAACGATTGGATCGCGCTGACTGGCGGTGCGCAACCGAAGCCTGTCTATATTGCGAACGTGTCGGCGAACTATTTCGATGTGCTCGGCATCAAGCCGGTGCTGGGGCGCTTCTTTCTGCCGGATGAGGAGACCAGTGCAATTCCCAACGTGGTACTGAGTTACGCGCTCTGGAAGACGCGTTACGGCAAAGACCCGGCAATTGTGGGCAAGTCGATCGAGGTCGCCCGGCATCCGCTGACGGTGATCGGTGTGGCGCCGGAGGGGTTTGTCGGAGCAGCTCCCGGGCTGCGTGACGATCTGTGGGTAACGCTCAATCCCCTCGGGACGGATGTGTGGCGAATGACCCATCGCGACTCGGACTGGCTGATCGTAATAGGAAGATTGCGGCCCGGCGTGAGCCGTGGCCAGGCAGCCCAGGATCTGAATACCCTGATGCATCACATTGTGGCGGCGTATCCGGACCAGCATCTCGGCGATAACCGAATCACGCTCGATCCCATGTGGCGTTCGCCATTCGGCGTCAACGGATACATGGCGGCGACACTGCCCATTTTGCTTGCCTTCGCCGC